>NZ_PIBO01000013.1:0-127145 GCF_002806725.1 Raoultella sp. T31 | reverse complement strand
GCTGACGCCTTACCCGGCCTACCGGCCGGGCTAGCGGTGGCTGCGGGTTTGCTTGGGTAATGGGCCCTTGTGCTGGCCTGGACGGCGTGCCGGTATTTTTGCCGGGTGGCGGCTGACGCCTTACCCGGCCTACCGGTTGGGCTAGCGGTGGCTGCGGGTTTGCTTGCGTAATGGGTAATGGGCCCTTGTGCTGGCCTCGACGGTGTGCCGGTATTTTGCCGGGTGGCGGCTGACGCCTTACCCGGCCTACCGGTCGGGCTAGCGGTGGCTGCGGATTTGCTTGCGCGATGGTCCTGACGAGTGAGGGCGTTGATGTTATGCGCCGATCGCGTAGGCCCGCGCCAGCGAAGCGCCGCCGGGCTATTTCCCTGAAACGCACTGTGCAGTCAGCCATCCGGGCAGGCCGTGAAATCCTGCCGCTACCGGCTTGCGGGCTTTACTCTTCCAGAGTATTGGCGCGCACGTGGCGGCCGCTGGCGACAAAGTTGCCGGTGCCGAGATGATGCAGCGTATTGAGCTTATCGTCGTCGAACTGCCAGCGCCCGGTAACGAAAACGCGCTCATCGGCGGCGGCGGAAACCACCTCGCCAAACAGCGTATCGTACTGCTCCTGAGCTGCCGTTGGCGGCAACAGTCGGCACTCCATCCACGCCAGGCACTTCTCTTCAATCAGCGGTAGTCCCAGCTCCGGTCCCTGCACGACGGGAATGCCGTAAGCGTTAAATTTATCCTCATCGCGTCCGCTGATGCTGCCGACCGCGTAGGTCCAGCTGGCGGCCTCGACACCGGGTACGACGATACCGAAAGTGCCGTTGCGCTCAATGATTTCCCGTGTCCAGGCGCTCTTATCCACCACGATGGCGAGCCGGGGCGGCGCAAACTCGACCGGCATCGACCACGCGGCGGCCATGACGTTACGGCGCTGCGAAGCGGCATCGTAGCTGGTTATCAGAATGGTCGGCCCATGATTGAGCAGGCGGCTGGCGTACTGGAGTTCAACATGGCGAAAACGGCTCATAAGCGTTCCTTGGTAAATGGGTCTGGTGCCAGACAACACGTTAATCCGCAATGAAAATGTAATCAATACGTCATACAGGCTCCCTATAGTCGGCACCACTAAATCCCAAAGAGGATAACAATATGTTAGCTCTCCTGTCTTTATCACAGGTGAGTGCGGCCCGTCGGCTGTTGACGGCGGGCGGAGCAACGCTTTCCCGGCAGGGAGGGCGATAATGCGCGCGCTTACCGGCATCAAACTCGACGGCGTTTCGTTCGCCTTCGGCACTCATACCGTTCTGAATCAGATAGACCTGCATATCGATGCTGGCAGCATCGTGGCGCTGCTGGGGCCGTCTGGCTGCGGCAAAAGCACCCTGCTGCGCCTGCTGGCGGGGCTCAGCGTCCCGGCTGGCGGCGAAATACGCTTTGGCGATCGTCTGGTGGCGAAACCCGGCTGGGGCATGCCGCCGGAGCAGCGTGACATCGGCATGGTTTTTCAGGATTACGCCCTGTGGCCGCATATGACGGCGGCGCAGAATGTCGCCTTTCCTCTGCGTATGCGCGGCGTAGCGCGCGATGCCCGACAGCAGCGGGTGAATGACGCGCTGGCGATGGTTGGCCTGAGCGGCTTTGCCGATCGTAAACCTTCCGGCCTTTCCGGCGGCCAGCAGCAGCGCGTGGCGTTGGCTCGCGCTATCGTCGCCGAACCCCGCGTGCTGTTATTTGACGAACCGCTCTCCAACCTCGATAGCGAACTGCACGAATCGCTGTGCGTGGAGATGAGCCGTCTGCTGCGTCAACTGGGGATCACCGCGGTGTATGTGACTCACGACCGCCGCGAAGCCGAACTGTTGGCCGACCGAATTGTTCATTTATCTGCCGGCACTATTGCCGCCGTTCGTACCATCACTTCATCCTCCGGGGAACTCGCATGAAAACCGTTATGACCGTTAAGAAAGGAGCTGTGCTCGCGATGTTGTTGTCTGCCACCATGATGTCCAGCGCCCACGCGCTGACCGTGTATACCGCTGGACCGGGTTCGCTGGCGAAAAGTCTCGCCAGCGGCTATGAGAAGAAAACCGGGGTGAAGGTCAATATTTTCCAGGCCACGACCGGCAAAGTGATGGCCCGTCTTGATGCGGAGCAGGCCAACCCGCAGGCGGATGTGCTGATCTCCGCCTCCTGGGATACCGCGGAAGATTTGCATCAACGCGGCTGGCTGCTGCCGTATCAAAGCGCCAATGCCGATAAGGTCCCGGCGAACCTGAAATCGGCGGATTACGTGGCGCAGGGTATATCGGCACTGGGGATCGTCTGGAACAGCAAAAGTGGCACCCCGGAGCCGAAAGAGTGGCGCGACCTGACCGAAGCGGCGTTTAAAGATAAGGTCACCACGCCAGATCCGGCGCTCTCCGGCGCATCGCTGGATTTGCTGATCGGGTTGCAAAATGGCATGGGCGACAAGGCCTGGGCACTGTTCGACGATCTGAAAAAGAACGGCATGGTGGTCAGCGGGCCGAATGCGCAGGCGGTGACGCCGGTGATGCAGGGGGCGAAAGCGGCGGTGTTTGGCGCGGTGGACTATGTCTCTTACGGCAATATCGACCAGGGTGAATCCCTGAAGGTGATTTTCCCCGCCAGCGGCACGGTGATTGCCCCGCGACCGATGATGATCCTCAAAACCACGGCGCATGCTGACGATGCCAAAGCCTTCGTGGACTACGTGCTGTCGCCGGAGGGCCAGGCGCTGGTCGCCGGGGCGTGGCTGATGCCTGCGCGTAGCGATATCCCGGCCAAACGCCCGCTGCTCAAAGAACTGAAAATCCTGCCGACCACCAGCGATGGCAAGAGCGAACGCAGCGCGGTGCTTTCCCGCTTTAATACGCTTTTCGCCCAGTAAACCAACTTTTCCCGGGTTGCGAAAGTTTGCTCGGGCACATTACCCGGAGGCGGCGCTGGCGCGCCTGTCCGGGCTACTGGACCGCAGATGGCTGTGAACCTGTAGCCCGGCTAAGCGCAGCGCGAGCCGGGTAAGATCGTATCCAGGAAAATACCGTGAAACAGAAACTGATTTCCGGCGTCACCCTGACGGTGCTGCTGGTGCTGGTGGCGTTACCGCTTTTATTCATCGTGTTACAGGCGATTTTCCCCCATTTTAGCGCCGGTTCCCTGAGCGAAGCGTTGACCGGCGTACCGACGCTGTTAGCCGATCCTCAGCTCCTGCCGATGCTCGGCGGCACCCTGTGGGTCGCCGGCGGCGTGGCGCTGATGTGCGTGGTTATCGGCCTGCCGCTGGGGGTGCTGCGCGGTCTGTTTAATGTTCCGCTGCCGCGCCTGTGGGATCTGCTGTTCCTGATCCCGTTTCTCACGCCGCCCTATATCGCGGCGCTGTCGTGGATGCTGGTGCTGCAAAGCAACGGCTATCTGCAACAGCTAACCGGCTGGGATCTGAACGATCTGCTGTTCAGCCGCAGCGGCATCGTGCTGGTGATGACCTTTAATATTTTCCCGGTGGTCTATTTTGCCGTCTCCCGCAGCCTGCTGGCGAGCGGCCAGCGGCTGGCGATCGTCGCGCGCGTTCACGGCGCCAGCGCCTGGCGGGCCTTCTGGCATATTACGCTGCCGATGCTTTCTCCGGCGCTGGCGGCAGGGATGCTGCTGGCGTTTACCCTGGCGATTGAGGAGTTTGGCGTCCCGGCGGCGCTGGGCACGCGGGCCGGGCTGGTGATGCTGACCGTCGGTATCGAGAAAAAGCTGGCCGACTGGCCCATCGATCTGCCCGGCGCGTCGTTGCTGTCGCTGCTGCTGATTGCGGTGGCGCTGCTGGCCTGGTGGTTGCAAAAGCGATTGGTGGGGGATAAAGAGATCACCAGCGTGACCGGCAAGCCGGGAGAAAATTGTGGGGCGGAGCTGGGGTGGCTGGCGTTGCCCGCGGTTCTGCTGATGCTGGGCATCGGAGGCGTCGCGGTGCTGCTGCCGGGGGCGGCGATGGTTCTGACCGGCCTGATGGGCACCTTATCAGGCGGCATTCATGCCGATAATTTTACCTTCCGCCATTTTGCCGCGCTGTTTGCCCGGCAGGGGGATGCGCTGTCGGCGCTGGGCACCAGCCTTTCTCTGGCGCTGGCCTCGGCGCTGATCGTCGGTCTGTTGGGGCTGGTCGTCGCGTGGCTGGTGCTGGTGCAGAAAATCAAAGGCCGCGGGATCGTCGATGCGCTGTCGCTGGTGCCAGCGGCGCTGCCGGGCGTGGTCGTCGGCGTCGGGCTGATTCTGCTGTGGAACCAGCCGTTCTGGCCGGTTTCGCCCTATAACAGCGGATGGATGCTGCTGCTGTCTTATTGTTGCCTGTTGCTGCCGTGGCCGGTGCGCTATGTTGGCAGCGCCCTGCGTCAGTTGGGCACGAATCTCGAACCGGCGGCGCGAGTGCACGGCGCGTCGCCGCTGCAGGCGCTGCGTCTGATTGTGCTGCCGCTGGTCTTTCCGGCGCTGCTGGCGGCGATGCTGATGGTGTTTGCCATCGCTTCGCGCGAGCTGGTGACGTCGCTGCTGCTGGCTCCGGCGGGGACGCAAACCGTGGCGGTATTTATCTGGCGTCAGTTTGAGCAGGGGTCGATAGGCGAGGGCATGGCGATGGCCTCGCTGACGCTGTTGACCGGCCTGGCGTTGATGCTCGGCGCGCTGGCCTTGATGCAGCGCGGCGCGCGCGGATAAATGCGATCGCACAAAATAGCTGGTCAGGCGGGAAAAACAGGCTATAAATGTCGGACACCGATTGCTGGAGGCATTGATGAGTCAATTTTTAAGCGCTTATTTTTCTCGTCTGGGCTGGACGGGAACCCCTGAGGTATCGCTTAGCACCCTGCGCGAACTGCATATTCACCACAATGGCGCGATCCCGTTTGAAAATCTGGATGTGCTGTTGCCCAGAGAGATCCATCTCGACGATCGGACGCTGGAAGAGAAGCTGATTCATGGCCGTCGCGGTGGTTATTGCTTTGAGCAAAACGGGCTGCTGGAGCGGGCGCTGCGCGAGCTGGGTTTTGATGTCCGCAGCCTGCTGGGCCGCGTGGTGCTGGCGAATCCACCGCAGATGCCGCCGCGAACCCATCGCCTGCTGCTGGTCGAGGTTGAAGGCGAGCGCTGGATTGCCGATGTCGGCTTCGGCGGCCAGACCCTGACCGCGCCCATCCGCCTGCTGGCGGATGCGGAACAGTCAACTCCGCACGGCGTCTATCGGCTGATTTGTGAAGGCGATGAATGGACGTTGCAGTACAGCCATCACGGCCACTGGCAGTCGATGTACCTTTTCGACCTCGGGCGCCAGTATGCCGCTGACTATGTGATGGGGAATTTCTGGTCGGCGCACTGGCCGCAGTCGCATTTCCGCCACCATCTGCTGATGTGCCGTCATCTGCCGGACGGCGGAAAAATGACGTTAACCAACTTCCACTTCACCCATTGGGATAACGCCCATGTGGTCGAGAAGGTTGATTTACCGGATGTTCCGGCGCTGTATGAAGCGCTGCAAACCCGCTTCGGTCTTGGCGTCGATGATACCAAATATGGCTTTACCGAAGCCGAACTCGCAGCGGTCATGGCGGCGTTTGATACCCATCCGGAGGCGGGGAAGTAGTCAATCATTGCCAGGGCGGGGGGGTGAAGCCTGTCTCCGGCCCCTCGCTGAACTCAGCCTCCGTTATCCGCACGTTGCTCACAGCGGCGGCGGAATATCCGTTAAGCTGAACATTTTCCCGCAGCCGAATGACCAGTCCTCCGCCGCGGTAAATGCAATGACCACCATGATGTTGTGCGGGCTGATCCCCAACGACTGTTCAAGTCTGGCGACTAAATGTTGATAAAAAGCCTGTTTCTGATGAGGGCTGCGCGCTTTACCGGCCGTTATCTGAAACAGCAGATAATCGTCGCTGCGCCCGCCCTCTGCGCCGCAGAGGTAGTCAGGGTCAAACACGCGCTGTCGCGGGCTGTAGCAGTCAAAAAGCTGAAAACAGTCGCCTGTCGGGACCGAAAAATGATCGACAAGCGCCTGCTGCAAATCGATGGAGATTTGAGCGTGCCATTGCCCGAAGCGCGCCTCAGATATGGCAATGTGGGTTACCGGCATAAATGTCTCCTCATTCGGTATCGGGCTGGCTAAACACATTCAGTGCCGACACCGCCGCAGGCCATCCGGCGTAAAACGACAGATGGGTAAAAAGCTCGGTGATTTCGCTCTCCGTTACGCCGTTAGCGCGGGCAAATTTCAGGTGCCAGGCAAGCTGTTCCGGGCGATACATCGCGACCAGCGCGCTGAGAGTGATGAGGCTTCTGTCGCGCGGCGACAGCGCCGGGCGCTGCCAGATATCGCCAAACAGGACCTCTTCACTCAGTGATGCCAGCTTTGGCGCCAGCGCCGCCAGGTTTTCTCGTGTCAGATTAACTTTGTCCATTTTCAACCTCATAGGTGGGATGTCAGGGAGACGATATCCGGTTATGATGGTTTCGATAATCATATAATTTATGACTAATAATCCTGAAAAACGGGATGGTTAATGATGAGCAGACGACCTCTGACCTTTGATGCCGACGCGCTGCGCGCTTTCGTGACCGGGATGGAACTCGGCAGTTTTGCGTTGGCTGCCGAACGCCTCGGGCGTTCCACATCGGCTATCAGCGCTCAGCTTAAAAAGCTTGAGCAGCAGACCGGTACGGCGCTGGTAAAAAAAGCCGGGCGTCATCTGGCGTTGACGGCAGAAGGGGAGATCATGCTGAGCTACGCGCGGCGCATGCTGAGCCTGAATGACGAAGCCTGGACTGCGCTCCGGGCCAGAAGGGTAAGCGGCGAGGTGCGTCTTGGACTGCAGGAAGATTTTGGCGAGGTGCTACTGCCGGCGGTCCTCGGGCAGTTTACCCGCGCCTGTCCCGAGGTTGAGATCGCGGTTACCGTCACGCGAAATGCGCCGCTGCGCGAGGCGCTAATGCGCCAGGAACTTGATCTGGCCCTGAGCTGGGAAGGGCCAGACGAACCGGCTTTTGATCATCTGTTGGGAAGACAGTCGCTGCAATGGATCGCGGCGACGGAGTTCGATCTCTCCGGCTGCCTCGACAGAAACCAGCCGCTGCCGCTGCTGGCCTTCGAAGCGCCGTGCATCATGCGCACCGCCGCCACCAGGGCGTTAGACAAAGCCGGTATCCCCTGGCGTATTGCCGTTACCAGTCGCAGCCTGAACGGTATCTGGGCCGCCGCATCGGCAGGGCTGGGGGTGGCGCTACGGCCCACAATGGGCATGCCTGCTTCGCTACAGGTCGTTCATGGCGCGAAATTACCCGCGGCGGGTGATATTGGCGTCGGGTTATACGGTGATGAAAATCAGCTTTCCGCGCCGGCGAAACTGCTGCTGCACACGATTATCGCCTGTTTTGCGCCGCCTGTACCGCCGACGGATGATTCTGGTTGGCGCTGAAAGCCGGTCTGTGAACCGGTGTTTGTGAGCCTGGCGGCGTAAATTCTCTAGCTATTTGAAAAGAGAAAAACGATGAAAATAACCATCGCGCACAGGCAGATAAATATAGTGCTTGCGCTGTACTCCTTGACCTCCGTCAGGTAATCGTCATTAAATTGATTTAACGCTTTAACGGCATCTGCTTCATTTTCAGCGTCTACATCAAGGTGATGTTTTCTGAATCCCTGTCGTTTCATCTCTTTAATCAACGAGGATGTCACCTGGTCTTTTGGTACGGCTTTCCCGCCGCGGCTGCTGATAAAAATGACATATTTACCCATGGTTCCCTCACAAACGTATCATCCGGCTGAGTCAGAGGCTTCAGGCGCAGGTCTGAAACACGAAAAGAGTTAAGCCATAGCCGGCAGCGACTACAGCTTTCCCCCTTCTTTAGCGCCTGTTTTTAACCGCATCAGCCCCTGGCGCGGAGGCTGATTTGTCTGCTGAACAGGATGCCAGTTTGTGCCTTATACCTGAAATGTGATGCAAACTGCCGTGCTGTTGGCGGCGCAAAGTCTTTAGCGGGGCATCAGCTCTAACGTTATGTAATGATTGATGTATTGTGTAAATGCGCTGTCGTCGATAGCCTCCATTCCCAGCGCATAAATCCCGTCCAGCCCGCAGACCAGGGCAATTAAGCGCCAGGCGATATTCTCCGCGCTATCCACGGGGTGGAATTCGCCGCTGTCACAACCGCGCCGTATGATCCTGACCGTCTCTTCATGCCACATCGACATGGTGAGCAGATAGGCCTCTTTGATGTCGCTATCGCTACCGGAAAGCAGCTGTCCCTCGCGCCACAGGCGGATGTAGGGTTCCAGCCGACCATCCTCGCTGCCGAGCATTGAGAATAAACGCTCGCGGGAGCTGGCGTCTTCCGCGACCAGCTGGATATCGAGCATTTCACGAATTAAGCGGACGAAGACCTGCGCCTTAAGTTCGCCGATGGAGGTGAAATGGTGATGTAACTGTCCGGTAGAGACTTCAGCCACAGCGGCGATTTGCCGTACGGTCATGGCGCCTAATCCCCCCTGCAGCGCGACGCGCATCGCCGCCAGCATGATCACTTCCCGACGAGCTTCCCGATTTAAGTAGTGCATATTTCCCCGCTGAGCCGTGGTTTTCCTCGATATTAACAAAAAGTTGGACAGTGGTTCAATAATCCGGCAGGATCGCAATCCTGGACGCGTGTCCAATTTGGAAAGTAGAGGAACAAGGTATGTCTCGGCAATGGTTAACGCTGGTGGCGATTTTACTGGTTTATCTGCCGGTGGCGATTGACGCCACGGTACTGCATGTCGCCGCGCCAACGCTTAGTATGTCGTTGGGGACCAGCAGCAATGAGCTGCTGTGGATCATTGATATTTATTCATTAGTGATGGCCGGTATGGTGCTGCCGATGGGCGCGCTCGGCGATAAAATCGGCTTTAAACGTCTGCTGCTGCTCGGCAGCGCTATTTTTGGCGTCTCGTCGCTGGCGGCGGCATTTTCACCCACAGCGCTGGCGCTGATCGGCTCCCGCGCGCTGTTGGCTATCGGCGCGGCGATGATCGTCCCGGCGACGCTCGCTGGTATCCGCACCACGTTTTCGCAGGCGCGTCACCGCAACATGGCGCTTGGCCTGTGGGCGGCGATTGGCTCTGGCGGGGCCGCCTTCGGCCCGCTGGTGGGCGGCATCCTGCTGGAACATTTTTACTGGGGATCGGTGTTCCTGCTCAATGTTCCCATCGTGCTGGCGGTTATCGCCTTCAGCGCCCGGATGGTACCGCGTCAGCCGGCGCGCCGCGAACAGCCGCTTAATCTGACCCAGGCATTGATGCTGATTGTGGCGATCCTGATGCTGGTGTTCAGCGCAAAATCGGCGCTGAAAGGGCAGATGGCCGTATGGATGACCGGCGCGATCGCGCTGGTGGGGCTGGCGCTGCTGGTGCGTTTTGTTCGCCAGCAGCTTTCCGCCGCGACTCCGATGGTCGATATGCGCCTGTTTACCCATCGCATTATCTTAAGCGGCGTGATGATGGCGATGACCGCACTGATCACCCTCGTCGGCTTTGAGCTGCTGATGGCGCAGGAACTGCAGTTCGTCCACGGCAAAACGCCGTTTGAAGCCGGGCTGTTTATGCTGCCGCTGATGCTGGCGAGCGGGTTTAGCGGCCCCGTTGCCGGAGCGATGGTTTCCCGTCTCGGTCTGCGCCAGGTCGCAACCGGCGGGATGCTGCTGAGCGCGCTCAGTTTCCTTGGCCTGTCGATGACCGATTTCAGCACCCAGCAGTGGCTGGCATGGGGATTAATGACTCTCTTAGGGTTCAGCGTCGCCAGCGCATTGTTGGCTTCCAGCTCCGCCATTATGGCGGCGGCGCCGAAAGAGAAAGCGGCGGCGGCCGGCGCCATTGAAACCATGGCGTATGAGCTGGGGGCCGGTCTGGGGATCGCGCTGTTCGGCCTGATCCTGACCCGCAGCTACAGTTCATCGATTGTGCTGCCCGTCGGGGTGGACGGCCAGACCGCGGCGCAGGCCTCGTCATCCATCAGCGAAGCGATCGCGCTGGCGCAGTCGTTGCCCGCGGTTCCGGCGCATTCGCTGATTGTCGCGGCGAAAACCGCATTTATCAGCGCTCACAGTATTGTGCTGGCCACCGCCGGAGTGCTGCTGTTGCTGCTGGCCGCCGGGATCTGGCGCAGTCTGGCGCAGGCGCCGAAAATGAACTAGCCCTATAGCTGGAGAGAAAGCGCCATGGCCGCTCGTCGCAGCGGGTCCAGCGCTTTCTCTCGCAGCGCGGCGGCGCTCATGGCGCTGGCGGGTACGCCGACATTGAGCGCAGCGACCACCTGGCCGCTGCGGGACAGCAGCGGAACCGCCAGCGAACATAATCCCACCTCAATTTGCCGATCGGCTATCGCGTACCCCTGCATACGGACCCGGGCTATTTCCTGCCGCAATCCCGCTAAATCACACAGCGTATGCGGGGTGTAGCGAAGTAAATTTGCGCGTGACAATGTCACGTTTAGCTGTTCTTCCGCCAGGGCGCTAAGCAGGACGCGGCCCATTGAGGTCGCCCACGCGGGGAGACGACTGCCGCGACCGATGTCGACGCTCAGCAGATTGTTGACGGCGGCCCTGGCGATGTAGAGCACGTTATCGCCATCGAGGGTGGCGGCGGAGCAGGACTCGCCGAGGGTCTTACCGAGATTATCCAGCGCGCTCTGGGCCACTTTCGCCAGCGGCGTCCCGGCCAGGTAGGCGTGGCCGACGGCCAATACCCGCGGCAGCAATTCATAGCTGCGTCCATCCGGGCTGTGCACCATGCCGAGCGCGGCGAGGGTATACAGGCAGCGGCGGACGGCGGCGCGGGAAATCTGCGTTTTCTGACTGAGCTGCGAGATAGTCAGCCGCTGGCGCTGGGGAGTAAAGGCATTGAGAACTTCCAGCCCGCGCGCCAGCGACAGCATGAAATTCGGGTCGTGTTCGGCCTGCCTGGCGCTGAGGGGGGTTGGCGGTGTCGCGCTCATTGAATTCCTCTCCGTTCGAAAACAAAAGCTCACGGGGCACCACTATACCGCGGGGAAAAAGGGCGGCGACGGAATGTGCCCGTTTTACCACCCGGATCACACTATTAACCTCATTTTAACAAGCGCGTCGATAATCGCACAACATTTCGATTATCGCCGTTGACCATTTCACCGGCTCGCCCCTATTGTCAAAGTCACCGTCACCCCTCGTTATGGTTGGCGGCACAAAAAGTTATGTATTTAACGAGCAGGAAGAAAACATGACCGCGACCGTAGAACGCATTGAAAGCTGGCTGGTTGACGTCCCGACCATTCGCCCGCACAAACTCTCGATGACAACCATGGGTTGCCAGACGCTGGTGATTGTCCGCATTACGCGCTCTGACGGCATTTGTGGAATCGGCGAGGCGACCACCATCGGTGGGTTGAGCTATGGCGTCGAGAGTCCGGAAGCCATCTCCAGCGCCATTAACCATTACCTGACGCCGCTGCTCAAGGGGCAGCCCGCCGATAACCTGAATGCGCTGATGCAGCGTATCAACAGCGCCATCAAAGGTAATACGTTCGCCAAATCGGCGATTGAAACCGCGCTGTTGGATGCGCAGGGCAAGGCGCTGGGGCTGCCGGTTTCGGCGCTGCTGGGCGGCGCGCTGCAGACGTCGCTGCCGGTGCTGTGGACCCTGGCGAGCGGGGAGACCAGCAAGGACATCGCCGAAGGGGAAAGGCTGCTGGCCGAAGGCCGTCACCAGGCATTTAAGTTAAAAATCGGCGCGCGCGAACTGGCGACCGATTTACGCCACACCCGGGCGATTGTCGAGGCGCTGGGCGATCGGGCGAGTATTCGCGTCGACGTTAACCAGGCCTGGGACGCCACCGCGGCGGCCAAAGGCTGTCGTGAACTGGCGGCAATGGGCATCGACTTAATTGAGCAACCGGTTAGCGCGCAGGACAGCGCGGCGCTGGTTCGCCTCAGTCAGCATATTGAAACCGCGATTCTGGCGGATGAAGCGGTGGCGACGCATTACGATGGTTATCGCCTGGCGCAGCAGGGCTTTAGCGGTGCCTATGCGCTGAAAATCGCCAAAGCGGGCGGCCCGGCCAGCGTTTTAGCCCTGGCGCATGTCGCGCAGGCGGCGGGTATCGGGTTGTATGGCGGAACCATGCTGGAAGGCACCGTCGGCACCGTCGCATCGCTGCACGCCTGGTCGACGCTGCCGCTGCAATGGGGCACGGAAATGTTCGGCCCGTTGCTGCTCAAAGATGACATCGTCAGCGTGCCGCTGACCTTCGCCAACGGCAGCGTCGTTGTGCCTCAGACCCCGGGCTTAGGTGTCGAACTTGATGAAGATAAATTGCACTTCTATGCCCGCAAAGCGTAGGGCATGACAGGAGAAAAATATGCTGTTTAAAGTGGATATGACCGTCAAGATCCCGCTGGGCTATCCCGCCGCCGAGCTTGAAGACATTAAACAACGAGAAAAAGCCTATTCGCAGCAATTACAACGAGCAGGCACCTGGCGACATATCTGGCGCGTCGCCGGACTGTACGCCAATGTCAGTATTTTTGATGTGCGTGATGCTGATGAGTTGCACCAGATATTAATGGGGTTGCCATTATACCCGTTTATGGAAATCCGCGTGGAGGCCTTGTGCCGCCATCCCTCCTCGATTCGTGAAGACGATAGCTAAAAATAATAAAAACCTCGCGCCGGACAGGCCGGCGTAAACCCTACAAGCCACCTGCAAGCAATAAGTGAGAATCACAATGAAAAATTCTTTCGTACAACAAGAAGCCGTGCAGAAATTATTACGTGAAAGTGCCGGGTTAACCGTTCCCGGCGGTAATGAGCGTTTTAAAGTCATTGTCCATCGTGTACTGGAAGATATATGCACCCTGATCGACGATTATAATATTACCCAGGAAGAGTTCTGGCATGCGGTGAACTATCTGCACGAACTGGGCGGACGTCAGGAAGCGGCGCTGCTGGCGGCAGGTCTCGGACTGGAACATTTCCTCGATCTGCGTCAGGATGCGATCGACGCCGCAGCGCATCGCGAAACCGGCACGCCGCGTACCATTGAAGGGCCGCTGTACGTTGCCAATGCGCCGCTTGTCGAAGGGCACGCGCGGATGGATGACGGTCTCGATGCAGGGGAGGTCATGTGGTTGCACGGTCAGGTTTGCGATACCCAGGGCCGTCCGGTCGCCAACGCGATTGTGGATATCTGGCATGCCAACACCCTCGGGAACTACTCGTTCTTCGACCAGAGCCAGAGTGAATACAACCTGCGCCGCCGCATCCGTACCGGCGCAGATGGCCGCTACAGCGTGCGCAGTATCATGCCTTCCGGTTACGGTTGCCCGCCGGATGGTCCGACGCAAAAGCTGCTTAACCAGTTGGGTCGTCACGGCAACCGTCCGGCGCATATTCACTTCTTTGTCTCCGCGCCGGGCCACAAGCATTTAACCAGCCAGATTAACCTCAACGGCGATAAGTATCTGTGGGACGACTTTGCCTTCGCCACCCGCGATGGCCTGATTGCCGACCCGGTTAAAATTACCGATCGTGAGCTGATTGCGCAGCGTAAGCTCGACGGCGAGCACACCGAAGTTCGCTTCGACTTTACCTTGTGCCCGGCCCTCAACGCCGAAGAAGAGCAGCGTATTTCCCGCCTGCGCGCACAAGAGTCATGACCGGTACACCTCCCGGGCCGGTGCGCCCGGGGCGGTGAGTCATACTATTGCCCGGCCTGCCGCGCGGCCGGGGATATTCCTGAATTGATTATTCTCTCTGACTTTATTAATTCCTGAATTCTGCAGGAGGGCGAAGCTCATGCAAAAAACACTCTCGCTATTAAAAGATAAAATCAGCAATGCATTAATTGTTGACCGGCAAAAACATATTTACCGCTGCCATCGTTCTATTTTCACCGATGCTCAGTTATTTGAACTGGAGATGAAACATATATTTGAAGGTAACTGGGTATTCCTCGCCCACGAAAGTCAAATCCCTGAGCCTGGCGATTATTTTACCCTGACCCTCGGGCGCCAGCCGGTTATTATCACCCGCGATAAAAATAATGCCTTGCATGCTTTAATTAACAGCTGCGCCCACCGCGGCGCGATGCTCTGCCGCCGTAAAACCGGCAATAAAAACGCGTTTACCTGTCCGTTCCACGGCTGGACCTTCGCTAACAACGGTAAATTACTCAAAGCCAAAGATGAAAGCAGCGGCGGATATCCGCAGACCTTTAAACATGAAGGGTCGCACGACCTGAAAAAGCTGCCGCGCTTTGCCGCTTATCGCGGTTTCTTATTCGGCAGCCTCAACGAGGACGTGCAGCCGCTGGAAACCTACCTCGGCGAAACCTGCAAAATTATCGATCTGATGGTCGATCAGGCGCCGCAGGGGCTGGAGGTGTTGAAAGGCTCCTCCAGCTATGTCTACGAGGGCAACTGGAAGCTGGGCGCGGAAAACGGTGCCGACGGCTATCATGTCAGCGTGGTGCACTGGAACTACGCCTCCACAATGTCGCGGCGCAACTACGAGGCTGAAGGGACGCATTCCGTCGATGCCAACGGCTGGTCGAAAAGTCTCGGCGGCGGTTACGGTTTCGAAAACGGCCATATGCTGCTGTGGACCCGGGCGCTGAACCCGGAAGTGCGCCCGGTCTACGCCCATCAGGCCCGCTTACAGGCCGAGTTTGGTGAGCGGCGCGCCGACCAGATGGTCAATGAAACGCGTAATCTGTGCCTCTATCCCAATGTCTATTTGATGGACCAGTTCTCCACGCAGATCCGCGTCATTCGCCCGCTCGCCGTGGACAAAACCGAAGTCACTATCTGGTGCTTTGCCCCGAAAGGCGAGCCGGACCAGGCCCGCGCGCTGCGGATTCGTCAGTATGAGGATTTTTTTAACGTCAGCGGCATGGGAACGCCGGACGATCTGGAAGAGTTCAGCGCCTGTCAGCGCGGTTATCTCGGTGAGAACCTGGCGTGGAGCGATCTCAGCCGCGGTGCGCTGCACTGGGTTGATGGCCCGGATGAGCACGCGCGGCATGCCGGATTCACGCCGCTGCTCAGCGGGGTGAAATCGGAGGATGAAGCGCTGTACATCGCCCATCACCATCACTGGCAAAAGACCATGCTGGCGGCGCTGGAAAAAGAGCAACAGCGCTATGAACAGTCGATAACCCAACGCGTGGAGGTGGTGTAATGCTGACGCTTGCACAGATTCGCCAGTTTCTCTATTACGAAGCCCGCCTGCTCGACGACCGCCAGTGGGATGAATGGCTGACGTGCTACAGCCCAAAAGTGGTGTTCTGGATGCCGGCGTGGGGGGATGACGACAAGCTGACCCGCGACCCGCAGCGCGAAATATCGCTGATCTATTACCCGAACCGCGAGGGGCTTGAAGACCGCGTCTACCGCATCAAAACGGAACGTTCCGGCGCCAGCACGCCGGAGCCGCGCACCACCCACATGATCAGCAACGTTGAGCTGCTCGGCGAACATGAGCAAGGGGTGGAGGCGCGCTACAACTGGGTGACTTACAGCCACCGCTATCAGCACACCGACGCATGGTTTGGCTCGACCTGCGTGGCTTTGACGCTCTGCGACGGCAAACCGCAAATCCTGCGTAAAACGGTGCGCCTGAACAACGATTATATCCGTCAGGTGATTGACGTTTACCATATTTAAGAGGTGGTCATGTTTACTATCGCACTCAATTTTGAGGATGGCATTACCCGTTTTATCCAGTGCAATGCGGGAGAAAAAGTGTTGGACGCCGCCTACCGGCAGAAGATCAACTTGCCGATGGACTGCGCGGACGGCGTCTGCGGCACCTGCAAATGTCACTGCGCCAGCGGCGATTATGGCATGGGGGAAGAGTATCTGGAGGAGGCATTGAGCGAAGCAGAGGCCGACGCCCGTCAGGTGCTGACCTGTCAGATGATCCCGACCAGCGATTGCGTGATTGATGTCCCGGTGGCGGCGGCGCAGTGCAAAACCGCGTTGGCCAGCACCGGCGCGGCGGTGATGCAGGTCAATCATCTGTCGCAGACCGCCATTGAACTTGTGCTCCGCCTGGATGAGCCGCTGGCATTTCTGCCCGGACAATACATCAACATTCAGGTACCGGGCACCCCGCAGGTACGCGCTTACTCTTTCAGCTCGCTTCCGGGCGAGCGCGAGGGGCGCTTCCTGATCCGTAATGTGCCCGGCGGTATAATGAGTCAGTGGCTGACGCGCCAGGCGGCGGCGGGCGATCGTCTCATCCTCAGCGGTCCGATGGGCAGCTTCTACCTGCGTAACGGAGAACGCCCGCTGTTGATGCTGGCGGGCGGGACCGGGCTGGCGCCGCTGCTGTCGATGCTGCACACCCTTGCCCGGCAGGGCAGCACCCGGTCAATCACGCTGCTTTACGGCGTCACCCGCGACGATGATCTGGTGAAAGCCGAGGCGCTGGATGCCTTCGTCGGTCAGCTTTCCGGCTTCCGCTGGCTGCCGGTCGTTGCCGATGAACAGAGCGCCTGCCCGCAGCGTGGGTTTGTCACCGGGCATCTTGATGAGGCGATGCTTAACGATGGCGATGTCGACATCTATCTGTGCGGCCCGCCGCCGATGGTCAACGCGGTCTCCGGCGCGCTTCGCGAGCGGGGAATTAATCCGGCCGGTTTCTGGTATGAAAAATTTCTCGCCAGCCAAAGTGCGGCGGCATAAGGAGGAGCGATGCGTTTTCAACATCACGTGGTGGCTATTACCGGCGCGGCCCAGGGCATTGGCCGTCAGACGGCAGAGCAGGCCGCCCGCGAGGGCGCCCGTTTGCTGCTGATCGACCGTTCGCACTATGTTCACCAACTGGCGGCGACGCTGGCCGAGAGCGGCAGCGAGGTGCTGGCGCTGGAAGCGGACCTCGAACAGTGGGAGAGCACCGAGCAGGCTTTTGCCGCCGGGGTCGCCCGTTTTGGCCGTCTGGACGTGGCGATCAATAACATCGGCGGGACAATCTGGGCGCGCCCGTTTGCCGAATATCAGCCGGATCAGATTGAACAAGAGATTCGTCGCTCGCTGTTTCCGACGCTGTGGGGCTGCCGCGCGGCGCTGCCGTGGATGCTGAAACAGGGCAAGGGTAGCATCGTTAACGTCTCATCCGTCGCCACGGCGGGGATTAACCGGGTGCCTTACTCGGCGGCGAAAGGCGGGGTCAATGCGTTGACCCGTTCGATTGCCATGGAGTACAGCGGCAGCGGGATTCGCATCAACGCCGTGGCACCGGGCGGGACCGAAGCGCCAGCGCGCTTAACCCCGCGCAATCCGCAAACGCCCACGGCGCAGGAGCAGGAGTGGTATCAACAGGTGGTCAGTCAAACCGTGGAGAGCAGCCTGATGCATCGCTACGGCACGCTGGCGGAACAGGCGAACGCTATCCTGTTTCTCGCCAGCGATGAGGCCAGTTATATCACCGGCGTCACGCTGCCGGTGGCCGGAGGCGACCTCGGTTAGCGTCGGGTGGCATACCAGCAGAGCAGGGAGCCGGCGCAAACCATACCGGCGCCCTGCCAGAACGGCCAGGAGAGGGCCGCGCTGAGCAGCACCGCCGCCAGCGCCGAAGAGAGCACCGGGGTAAAGTAAGAGGCGGCCGCTAGCAGGCTGACGTTGCCGTGCAGAATACCGACGTTCCAGGCCGCATAGCCAAATCCCAGCGCCACCGCGCACATCACCAGCTTAATGACCACCGGCCAGCTGAAAATCATCGGCGGTTGATCGCTGAGCATAAACTTCAGCCACAGGGTCAGGGCGGTTAATAAAACAAACAGGGTAATGCCGTTTTTGCCGCGCGCATATTTCGCGGTGACCGTGCAGTAGGTCGCCCAGATAAATGCGCCGACAAAAGCCAGAATATAGCTCAGGGGGCTGGAGACGACGTTGCGGGTAATTTCATCACTATTCAGTCCGTGCTCGCCGCCTAATACCCAGGTGACGCCAAGCAGCGCGAGAAATAAGCCGGGTACGACCAGCCAGCTGGTTTTCTGCCCATTAAAGAGAATGGCAAAGAGTATCGTCAGGCTAGGCCACAGATAATTGACCATCCCGACTTCAATCGCCTGCTGACGGCTGCCGGCAAAGCCCAGCGACAGCGCCAGACATATTTCATAGCTGACGAACAGCAGACTGCCGGCCAGCAGATAGGCGCGCGGCATCTGCCGCAGCCGGGGAAACCCGACGGTGGTCAGCAGCAACAAGCCGCTCAGCGTATAGATCATTGCCGCGCCGCCGACCGGGCCTAACCCTTCGCTGACGCCGCGGATTAATCCGACCATCGTGCTCCACAGTACAATGGCGGCCAGACCGGTCAACGTCGCTTTTTTCTTTTCCATGTCAAACCTGACACCGATATTTATCAAGAGCCGATTTATAACACTTTTTCATTCCGTCTGGCCCCTGTTTTCCTTCGCGCTTAATACCAAGGGGGTAATGAAATCCGCTGACCTTGACTATTAAGGGGGCGACGGTTTTCGACATTGATTTGACGCAAAAAAATCAGGGGCATTGCTGGTAGTTTCCCCCGCGATGAACACGCATCCTGCATGGAGAAAATCAATGGACGTCAGCCGCAGAAAGTTTTTTAAAATCTGCGCAGGCGGTATGGCCGGAACAACAGCTGCTGCCCTGGGTTTCGCACCCAAAATGGCGCTGGCTCAGGCGCGTAATTACAAATTATTGCGCGCCAAAGAGATCCGCAACACCTGCACATACTGCTCCGTGGGCTGCGGGCTATTAATGTATAGCCTCGGCGACGGCGCGAAGAACGCGAAAGAAGCCATCTATCATATTGAAGGGGATCCCGATCATCCGGTCAGCCGGGGCGCTCTATGCCCGAAAGGCGCGGGGCTGCTGGATTATGTTCATAGCGACAACCGACTGCGCTACCCGGAATACCGCGCGCCGGGGTCTGACAAATGGCAGCGTATCTCCTGGGACGACGCCTTCAACCGGATCGCCAGGCTGATGAAAGCCGACCGTGATGCCAACTTTATTGAGAAAAACGAGCAGGGCACCGTGGTTAACCGCTGGCTTTCAACCGGGATGCTGTGCGCCTCGGCGGCCAGTAACGAAACCGGGATGCTGACGCAGAAATTTGCGCGCTCGCTCGGCATGCTGGCAGTGGATAACCAGGCGCGCGTCTGACACGGACCAACGGTAGCAAGTCTTGCTCCAACATTTGGTCGCGGTGCGATGACCAACCACTGGGTTGATATCAAAAACGCTAATGTCGTGATGGTGATGGGCGGCAACGCCGCTGAAGCCCATCCGGTGGGATTCCGCTGGGCGATGGAGGCGAAAAACAACAACGATGCTCTGCTTATCGTCGTCGACCCGCGCTTTACGCGCACGGCATCGGTGGCCGATATCTATGCGCCGATTCGTTCCGGCACCGACATTACCTTCCTGTCGGGGGTGCTGTTGTACCTGATTGAAAACGGCAAAATTAACGCGGAATACGTTAAACACTACACCAACGCCAACCTGCTGGTGCGCGACGATTTTGCCTTTGATGACGGGCTGTTCAGCGGCTATGACGCTGAAAAACGGCAGTATGACAAAACATCGTGGAACTATCAGTTCGACGAAAATGGCTACGCCCTGCGCGATGAGACCCTGCAACATCCGCGCTGCGTATGGAACCTGCTGAAACAGCATGTCTCGCGCTACACGCCGGAAGTGGTGGAGAACATCTGCGGGACGCCGAAAGCCGACTTCCTGAAAGTGTGCGAAGTGCTGGCGTCGACCAGCGCCGCGGACCGGACCACCACTTTCCTGTACGCATTGGGCTGGACGCAGCATACCGTCGGGGCGCAGAACATCCGCACCATGGCGATGATCCAACTGCTGCTCGGCAACATGGGGATGGCGGGCGGTGGGGTGAATGCCCTGCGCGGTCACTCCAACATTCAGGGCTTAACCGACTTAGGTCTGCTCTCTACCAGCCTGCCGGGTTATCTGACGCTGCCATCAGAAAAACAGAGCGACTGGCAGACCTGGCTGAACGCCAACACGCCAAAAGCCACGCTTGCGGATCAGGTGAACTACTGGAGCAACTATCCGAAGTTTGCGGTCAGCCTGATGAAAGCGTTTTACGGCGATGCGGCGCAGAAAGAGAACGACTGGGGCTTTAACTGGCTGCCGAAGTGGGACCAGGCTTACGACGTCATCAAGTATTTCAACATGATGGATAAAGGTCAGGTCACGGGCTATATCTGCCAGGGCTTTAACCCGGTGGCCTCGTTCCCGGACAAAAACAAGGTGGTCCGCAGCCTGAGCAAGCTGAAGTACATGGTGGTTATCGACCCGCTGGTGACCGAAACCTCGACCTTCTGGCAAAACCACGGCGAGTCGAACGATGTCGACCCGGCGGCGATTCAGACCGAAGTGTTCCGTCTGCCGTCCACCTGCTTTGCGGAAGAGGACGGGTCGATTGCCAACTCCGGACGCTGGCTACAATGGCACTGGAAAGGCCAGGATGCGCCGGGCGAAGCGCGTAACGACGGCGAAATTCTGGCTGGGATTTACCATCGCCTGCGCGAAATGTATCGCACCGAAGGTGGGAAAGGCGCCGAGCCGCTGCTGAAGATGAGCTGGAGCTACAAACAGCCGGATCATCCGGAATCGGAAGAGGTGGCGAAAGAGAACAACGGCTATGCGCTGGCGGATCTGTATGACGGCAACGGCGTCCTGCTGGCGAAAAAAGGCCAGCTGTTGAGCAGCTTCGCGCTGCTGCGCGATGACGGCACCACGGCATCGTCCTGCTGGATCTACGCCGGGAGCTGGACGGAGCAGGGTAACCAGATGGCCAACCGCGATAACGCCGATCCGTCAGGACTGGGCAATACGCTGGGCTGGGCCTGGGCGTGGCCGCTCAACCGCCGCGTGCTGTATAACCGCGCTTCGGCGGATATTAACGGCAAACCGTGGGATGCGAAACGGATGCTGGTCCAGTGGAACGGAACGAAGTGGACGGGGAACGATATCCCTGACTTCAATACCGCCGCGCCGGGCAGCAACACCGGGCCGTTTATCATGCAGCCGGAGGGGCTGGGGCGTCTGTTTGCCCTCAATAAGCTGGCGGAAGGTCCGTTCCCGGAACATTACGAGCCGATGGAAACGCCGCTGGGTACCAACCCGCTGCACCCGAACGTGATCTCCAGTCCGGTGGTGCGTCTGTATGAAGACGACGCCCTGCGCTTAGGGAAGAAAGATAAGTTCCCGTACGTCGGGACCACCTATCGTCTGACCGAGCATTTCCATACCTGGACCAAGCATGCGCGGCTCAACGCCATTGCCCAGCCGGAACAGTTTGTGGAAATCAGCGAAGGTCTGGCGCAGGCGAAAGGGATTGCCAACGGCGATCGGGTGACGGTGAGCAGCCAGCGCGGCTTTATCCGCGCGGTGGCGGTGGTGACCCGCCGTCTGCGGACGCTCAACGTTCACGGCCAGCAGGTAGAAACCGTCGGCATCCCGCTGCACTGGGGCTTTGAAGGGGTGGCGCGGAAGGGCTACATCGCCAACACCCTGACGCCAAACGTCGGCGATTCCAATTCGCAAACGCCGGAGTACAAAGCGTTTCTGGTCAACATCGAGAAAGCGTAAGGAGCGATTCAATGGCGATGGAAACACAGGACATTATTCAGCGCTCCGCAACCAACCCGATTACCCCCGCGCCGCGTGCGCGGGACTACAAGGCGGAAGTGGCCAAGCTGATTGATGTCTCCACCTGCGTGGGCTGCAAAGCCTGCCAGGTGGCCTGTTCCGAGTGGAACGATATCCGCGACGAGGTGGGGCACTGCGTCGGGGTGTACGATAACCCGGCGGACCTGAGCGCAAAATCGTGGACGGTGATGCGCTTTAGCGAAACCGAGCAGAACGGCAAGCTGGAGTGGCTGATCCGCAAAGATGGCTGCATGCACTGCGAGCAGCCCGGCTGTCTGAAAGCCTGTCCTTCCGCCGGAGCGATTATTCAGTACGCCAACGGCATCGTCGATTTTCAGCAGGAGAACTGTATCGGCTGCGGCTACTGCATTGCCGGCTGTCCATTTAATGTCCCGCGGCTCAATAAAGAGGATAACCGGGTCTATAAATGTACTCTCTGCGTGGATCGCGTCAGCGTCGGCCAGGAGCCGGCCTGCGTGAAGACCTGCCCAACCGGAGCGATTCATTTTGGTACTAAGAAAGAGATGCTGGAGGTGGCGCACGAGCGCGTGGAAAAGCTGAAGAAGCGCGGCTATCCACAGGCCGGGGTCTACAACCCGCCGGGGGTGGGGGGTACCCACGTGATGTACGTCCTGCACCATGCCGACCAGCCTGAGCTGTACCACAATTTGCCGAAGCAGCCGCAGATAGATACCAGTATTAATCTGTGGAAGGGGGCGCTTAAACCGCTGTCGGCGGTCGGCTTTATCGCCACCTTTGCTGGCCTGATTTACCACTACATCGGCATCGGGCCGAATAAAGAAGTGGATGACGACGAGGAGGAGCATGATGCATAAATCGAAAATGATTGTGCGCACCAGGTTTATCGATCGCGCCTGTCACTGGACGGTGGTTATCTGTTTCTTTCTGGTGGCGCTCTCCGGGATCTCGTTCTTTTTCCCGACGCTGCAGTGGCTGACGGAAACCTTCGGTACGCCGCAGATGGGGCGCATTTTGCATCCGTTCTTCGGCGTGGCTATCTTCATGGCGCTGATGTTGATGTTTGTGCGTTTTGTCCAGCATAACATTCCGGACAAGCAGGACATCCCGTGGCTGAAGGG
This sequence comes from Raoultella sp. T31, assembly GCF_002806725.1. Classification (NCBI taxonomy): domain Bacteria; kingdom Pseudomonadati; phylum Pseudomonadota; class Gammaproteobacteria; order Enterobacterales; family Enterobacteriaceae; genus Klebsiella; species Raoultella sp. T31. The sequence continues at coordinate 104,322 of NZ_PIBO01000013.1, read as the reverse complement.
CATTGTTGAAGTGCTGAAGGGCAATGAACATAAAGTGGCCCGCGTCGGCAAATATAACGCCGGGCAGAAGATGATGTTCTGGACCATCATGAGCATGATTTTTGTGCTGCTGGTGACCGGAGTGATCATCTGGCGTCCCTGGTTTGCCCCTTTCTTCCCGATCGAGGTCATTCGCTACAGCCTGCTGCTTCACGCCACCTCGGCGATTATTTTGATTCACGCCATCCTTATCCATATGTATATGGCATTCTGGGTGAAAGGGTCGATTAAGGGGATGGTCGAAGGGAAAGTGAGCCGCCGCTGGGCGCAGAAGCATCACCCGCGCTGGTATCGCGACGTTGAGCGTCTGGAGGCGAAAAAAGAGAGTGAGGAAGGCATCGCCACGCGCCGTTCCTGATGGTTCTTCATGGCGCGACCGGGTCGCGCCATGTGCTTTCAGCTCTCGCTACGCAGGACTTCCAGCCCGACGCGCTGGCCGTAAGAGAGTTCCAGCGTATTGCCATCCGGGTCGCTGAAAAAGACGTAATAGCCCACCGGCTCCCCGAGCTGCTCCGGCTCCTTTCGCAGCACGCCTTCCCGCCGCGCCATCGCGGTTTTCGTGTCGATCTCCTCTTTGGTCGCGCAGGCGACGCCTAAATGGCCAAACGGCCCCAGCGGGGTATCGGTCGGTTCATCCGCCTGCACCAGCACCAGGGCGAATAAGCGGGTACGATCGCTTAACCACGCCACGTGGCGAGCGGAGGGAAGATCCGGCGAGCGCCGGTGGATCACCTGCATGGCGGTGTAGCGGGTATAAAAATCGATGCTCTTGTCGAGATCCCGCACCATAAAGGCCACATGGGTAAAACCGCTGTCAATCTCATGCATATCATGTCCTTATCGTTATCTGACGGTATGCGTTAAGCGTAAGACCTGAAGTTAAGTTGAGGTAAACGGCGGATTTATCGATTTGAGCTCACCAGAAAAGGGGGGGGATAACCTTTCCCGCCCCGGCAGAAAAGCATGAAGCGGGCAAGGCGGAGTCAGCGCTTTTTCATACTCTTTCTCGCCAGGCGGCTTCAATTTACTCGAACCCACCTTCTTCTCTGCCAGACCATGACTCGCATGAATGGATCGCGTTATTTTATGGACAAACGGGTCAGCGCACGTTTTTGTCTGGTTTGCCGATCCTGAATGGTCAATAATGCCGGCCGAAAAGGCAAAATACGTGATTAACTGAATGAAAAAGACGATTTTTTCGCTCGCGCTGGGCACGTTCGGCCTGGGCATGGCGGAATTTGGCATTATGGGCGTGTTGCCGGAGATCGCTCGCGATGTCGGGATCTCGATTCCTGTCGCCGGCAATATGATAGCCTGGTATGCCTTTGGCGTGGTGATTGGCGCGCCGGTGATGGCGCTGTTTTCCAGCCGCTTTTCATTAAAGTCGGTGATGCTGTTCCTGGCCGCGCTGTGTATTCTCGGGAATACCCTGTTTACCTTTTCCTCCAGCTACCCCATGTTGGCAGCAGGCCGCCTGCTGTCCGGCTTCCCGCATGGCGCCTTTTTCGGCGTCGGGGCGATTATTCTGTCGAAGGTGGCGCCGCCGGGCAAAGTGACCGCCGCAGTGGCCGGGATGATTGCCGGTATGACGGTGGCTAACCTGATCGGCGTTCCCGCCGGAACCTGGCTGGGGCATCAGTTAAGCTGGCGCTATACCTTTCTGGGCATCGCGCTTTTCAACGTTGCGGTGCTGATGGCGATTCTGTGGTGGGTTCCGACGGTCTATGATCGAGCCACGACGCGACTGCGGGAACAGTTTCATTTCTTATCGTCGCCTGCGCCGTGGCTTATTTTCGCTGCGACCCTGTTTGGCAATGCCGGGGTATTTACGTGGTTCAGCTATATCAAACCGTTTATGCTCCATGTCTCCGGGTTTTCCGAAAGCGCGATGATCGCCATCATGATGCTGGTGGGGCTGGGGATGGTTATCGGTAATCTGCTGAGCGGGAAAATCTCCGCTCGCTACAGCCCGCTGCGCATCGCGGCCACCACCGACGGCGCTATTGTGGCGGTGATGTTGCTGATCTTTCTCTTTGGCGACCATAAAACGGCGTCGCTGCTGCTGGCGTTTTTGTGCTGTGCCGGACTCTTTGCGCTGGCGGCGCCGCTGCAAATCTTATTGCTGCAAAATGCGCGGGGCGGAGAGATGCTGGGGGCGGCTGGCGGGCAGATAGCCTTCAACCTTGGCAGCGCGCTCGGCGCATTTTGCGGCGGGATGATGATTACCTCCGGCTTTGGCTGGAATACGATCGCGCTCCCGGCGGCGTTCCTCTCCTTCCTCGCGATGACATCGCTGTTGCTTTACGCCCGCGGCCAGCGGAACCGCCCGATCGCGGGCGCGATGGATTAATCGATTTCCCACGGCTCGCCGAGGGTTAACATCAGCCGGTTGGCCCATGCGAAAAAGGCCGCCGATTGCAGTAAATCAAGCTGAGCCAGGGTATCCAGCCCCTGCTCTTGCAGGCCATGGAGATGCGCGGCGGTCAGGGCCGGCGGCGTGACGGAAAGGGCGGCGGCGAAATCTATTTCCGCCCGCCAGCGCGGCGACTGGCCGTCGCTCAATGTTTCCCCCGGCGTCACCGCCAGCAGCGTTTCTATCGCGCTCTCATCTTTTGCCAACTGCGCCGCCTTGCGGGCATGCACCGATGCGCAGTAAATACAGCCGTTAACCTTACTGGCGACGGTGGCGGCCAGTTCCCGTTCCGCGCGCGGCAGACCGCCGGGCGTATAGAAGATGCCTTTGTCGGTTAGCGTGCGCTGCTCCAGCACCGGCTGATTGCGCGCCAGCAGGCGAAAATAGGGGGAGTCCGTATGGCCAAATTTCGCCAGAATCGCCTGTTCATCATCGCTGAAGGCTTCCAGCGGTTTGGCCTCCAGCCAGGGCTCCCAGTTGAGTTCATCGCGGGTGAAATGTCCTGGGGCCCGCTTGCCGCTGACGGTTTGCCGGGTGGTATGCCAGAAACCGGCCGCCACCGGCGTATCGGCGCTGGCGAAGGGTTTACCGTTCAATAAGCGCAGGCCGTTGAGTAACCGGCTCTGGAAGCTGACGAAGGCGATTAGCTGGGCGAGGGTGACTATCCCACGCGGGGTCCAGCCGGCGCGGGTGAGCGCCTGCAGTGCCGAAGGCGTGGCCTCCAGCGGGCTGAAGGTTAGCAGGCGGGCAAACGCCAGCGCCGGGGTCAGCCGCGCGGAGGTCGGGTCGGCAAGGCCAAAACCGGCATAGTGGGCGGCCAGCGCATCGGCCTGATGCAGCTTCGCCACTCTGGCGGCGACGGCAAAACGCTCATCGGGTGGAAAATCCTCATCCTGCTGGCTGAACAGCACCTCGTAGCTGCCCTGCGCGTGGCGGGTCGCCGCGTCGCGCACGGCCCGGGCCTCGGCTAATGGGGAACCCGGGGAAATCTCTGCCAGCTCTGCCAAAATATCCTGACTCAGTGTCATGGTGACTCCTACCTTAGTTGCGGGGCGATATGTTGAGCGATCAGCTCAAGGGAACGCAGCGTGTCACGGTGCGAGGGCTCAACGGAGTGCACCTGGAACGAAATATCGGTGACGCGGGCCAGCACGCTGTCCCGCGCCAGAGATGCCTGCACATGTTCAACATCGCCGACGTGGGCGTCCAGCTGCGACAAACAATCAGTGACAGTGTCACCGATTGTCTCATGTCCGGCAGCGCGATGTGCCGCCGCCTGTTGGCGTAATCCCGGTTCCGCGACCTGTAGGGCGTACTGCTGGCTGTCGGCAATGAAGGCGGTGCGCGAGGCGAGGATCCTTGGCGCTCTGCCAGCGGGCAGCGCCGCGAGGTAGGCATCGATCAGGGGATTCTGGATAGCATCAAGCGCTAAATCCGGCTGCCCGAGCGGGCGCGGCTGTGTACGGGAGAGCATCAGGCCGTGACCGGCCTTACCGGCGCGAACGGCGCCGTCAATTGAAAAGGTCGCAATCCAGATCCGTTCAGCCAGCTGCGGCGCCGGTGGATAGAGATGATTTTCCGGATGGCCCAGTGAATCACCGCGCCAGGCGCTGTGGATCAGATGCAGGTTTTCGGCGAACACGGCTCCCCGCTGCTCGCTGGTTAAGCCAAACGGCAGAAACGAGGTTGGCGTACCGCCGGAGCCAAAGCCGACCTCAAGACGTCCGTTGGCCAGGAGATCCAGCACCGCCGCGTCTTCGGCGACCCGCAGCGCGTTCTCCATCGGCAGGGTAATAATGGCGGTACCAAGACGAATATGTGCGGTCTGCGCCGCGACATGGGCGAGAAAGACCAGCGGCGAAGGCAGGCCGCCTTCATGCTCGTGGAAGTGATGCTGGGCAATCCACGCACTGTCAAAGCCGAGGCGCTCGGCGTGGCGAATCTGTTCGGTTGCCAACCGGTAGCGCTGTTGCGCGGGGGCAGAGTCCAGCAGGCGGGTGAAAAAACCCAGGCGTTTACGCGTCATGCGATCTCCTTGCTCAGGGTGGATACGTGGGGAATGGCGGCGATGAGCTCGCGGGTATAGGGGTGCAGTGGCTGGCTAAACAGGCGGTTGACCTCGCCGTATTCCACGACCTGACCGGCGCGCAGTACCGTAACGCTCTGCGCGATGCGCCGCACCGTCGCCAGGTCGTGGGTGATAAACAGATAGGTCAGCCCCAGCTGTTGCTGGAGCTGCTGAAGCAGGGCGAGAATCTGCGCCTGTACGGTAACATCCAGCGCGGAAGTGGCTTCGTCGAGAACCAGAATCGTCGGCTCCAGCACCAGCGCCCGCGCAATGGCGACCCGCTGGCGCTGGCCGCCGGAGAGCTCGCGAGCGGTTCGCGTCAGCAACTCCGGTGCCAGCGCGACCCGGGCGGCAACTGCTTCGACGCGGGCGCGGCGGCTGGCCGGGCTCAGCGGGTCGAAATTTTTCAGCGGCTCTTCGATAATCTCAAACAGGGTCTGACGCGGGTCGAGCGAGGCGAACGGGTTCTGATAAACGAACTGAATTTTACGCCGCAGCTGGCGCTGCGCCTCGCGGCTTAAATGACCGGCATCAATACCATCAATGGCGATGTGGCCGCTATCGGCCTGTTCAAAGCCGAGCAGAATCCGCGCCAGCGTGGTTTTGCCCGAACCCGACTCGCCAACTAACGCATGGGTCGTGCCGCGTTTGACCTCAAAGCTGACGGCGTCCAGCGCCTGTAGCCCGGCATCGCCCAGCGAAAAACGTTTACTGATATCGGCGACGCGGATAGCGGGCGTCGCCACAGGGTGGCGCGGCGCTGTCCCGATGGTAGGCTGGATTCCCTGCAGATCGCTCAACAGCTGGCGGGTGTAGGCGTGTTGCGGCGCGCGGATGACATCCGCGGTGAGGCCCTGTTCCTGAACTTCTCCGTGGCGAAAAACCAGCAGCCGGTCGGCGCGTTGCGCCGCCAGCGCCAGATCGTGGGTGACGAGCAGCACCGCCGTCCCGGACTCCCGGCGCAGGGTATCGAGGAGGTCGAGAATGCGTTTCTGGACGGTAACATCGAGGGCGCTGGTTGGCTCATCGGCAATGATCAAGTCCGGTTTCAGAGCAATAGCGATGGCAATTAACACCCGCTGCTTCATGCCACCGGAGAGCTGATGCGGATACTGATAAAAGCGCTGTTCGGGATGGCTGAGGCCAACTTTGCTTAACAGGGCCAGCACCTGCTGCTTACGCACGGCGGCGGGCTCTTTCTGGTGCAGACGAAGTATTTCGCCAACCTGCGCGCCGATCGTTTGTACCGGGTTCAGGGAGTTGCCCGGATCCTGCGGGACCAGACTGATTCGCGCGCCGCGCAGACTATCAAGTCGTTTCCCCGACCAGCCGCTGATATCCTCGCCGTTAATTTCCACTCGTCCGCTGTCGCGCCGGGCATTGTTCGCCAGCAGACCGATAATGGCCTGGGCGGTGGTGGTTTTACCGGACCCGGACTCCCCGACAAAGGCCAGCATTTCGCCGCGTTGCAGGCTGAAGCTGACGTTGTGCACCACTTCCTGCCAGCGGTGCTGCGAGCGGTAGCTGATGCGCAGATTTTCCACGCGTAAGACGTTCATGAGCGCTCTCCGCTAAATTGACGGCTGATACGGTTGGCGGCCAGCACCACGGCAACCACCGCCACGCCGGGGAAGGTGGTCAGCCACCAGGCGGTCGAGAGATAGTTGCGTCCTTCGGCAATCAACAGCCCCCACTCCGGTACCGGCGGCGGCGTACCGTAGCCGAGAAAGCTCAGGGTCGAGAGGGCGAGGATCGCCTGACCAAACTGCAGCGTGGCGAAGGCCAGTACGGCGATCAGTGAGTTGGGTAAAATATGCCGCCAGAACACGGCAAAGAAGGTGCCGCCGCTGCCAAAGGCTGCTTCGATATAGTCGCTACGGCGCACGCGGACCACTTCCGCGCGCGCCAGGCGGGCAAAGCTGGCAATAGCGGCGACGCCCACGGCCACCGCAGCGTTCACGGTGCCGAAGCCGAGCAGAATAATCACCGTTAACGACAGCAGCAGCGACGGGATGGCCAGCAGGACATCAACCAGCCGCATCACCAGCGACTCGACGCGCCCGGCAACGGCACCGGCCAGCGCACCGAGCGCGGTACCGACCAGCAGGCCGATAGCGACAGCCGCCAGCGCGGCGGAAAGCGAGTGCGCCGCGCCATAGACGATCCGCGTCCACAGGTCGCGACCCAGTTGGTCGGTTCCCAGCCAGTGGCCCGCCTGCGGCGCCAGACGCGGCGCGCCGGAGGTGCCATCAAGCGGGTTATAGTCGCTGAACAGCTGCGGGGCGATCGCCATCAACAGCGCGATGAACATGATGCTCCAGGCGAGCCATAGCCCCGGCTGGAAACGACGGCCAGGCGCTCGTCGGCGGGCGGCGGTAGCGTAATCAACGAGGCTCATACCACGCCTCCGGTTACGGTTTTCAGGCGGGGATCGAACAGCGGCATCAGCAGATCCACCAGCAGATTAATCAACACAAATGCGAGGGCGGAGATCATCACCACCGCCTGTAAGACGGCAATATCCTGGTTGTTGACCGCCTGCTGGGTCAACTGACCCAGACCGCCGCGGCCGAAGACGGTTTCGGTAATCAATGCCCCGGCGATCAGCTCCCCCAGCAGCAGCCCGGCGATATTCAACGCCGGTAGCAGGGCGTTGCCGGTGACGTGTCGCCACAGCACGCCGGTTTCACTCATCCCTTTGGCGCGGGCGACGGCGACAAACGGCAGGGCGGCCACCTGGTCCATGCTGCGCATCAGGATCTGCGCCAGCGGGGCGGAAATGGGCACCGCGACGGCGATGATCGGCAGTATCAGCCCCTGTAGCGGGCCAGGATTAATCACCGGGATCCAGCGCAACTGGAAGGAGAAAAGTTGAATCAGCGCAATCCCCAACCAGAAGGTCGGCAGCGAGATAAACAGCACCGGCAAAGACTGTAAGGTATTGCTCAGCCAGCGCAGCCCCGGCAGACGGGAGGCGAAGGCCAGGCTAAAGGCCAGCGCGATAGCCAGTATAAACGCCGGGATTGCCAGACTGAGGGTGTCCGGCAGGTTGCTGGCCAGCAGGGTACTGACCGCAATACCGGCCTGTAACGAGTAGCCAAAATCCCCCTGCAGCATCGCCGCTAAGGTATGGAAATACTGCTTCCAGACCGGGCTGTCGGCGCCGTAGGCGATGCGCATGTCGGCGATTTGCGCCGGGCTGAGACCGAGATCCGGGTTCTGAAACTTGATCAATACCGCATCCCCCGGCAGCACCTGCAGCAGCACGAAGGAGAGGGTAAAGGCCGCCCACAGCACCAGCAAACTCTGGCCCAGACGTCGCAGAAGGTTATGGCTCATCCCAGACTCCTTAGTGTTTTTCCAGCCAGCTGCCGTAGAACGACGGTCGGCCGACGGCTTCAAAGCTTACGCCCTTCACCCAAGGCGCACCGGCAAAGACCTGCGGCTCTTCAAATATCGGGATCACGTAGGCGTTATCCAGCAGATAGCGCTGGGCATCGCCGGTCAGCTGCAGGCGCTTTTGCGCATCGACTTCGGCGGAAATGGCGGTCAGCAGAGTGTTAAGCTTATCGTCGCGAAAGCGCTGTACTTTGTCGCTGGAGCCGCCCTGTTGCAGCAGAGCATCGCGGTTGGTCGGGAAGAACATGCTTTTCACCACGTCCGGGTCGGCGCGACCCACTTCCGAAACGGTCAGCGGGGTCTTCAGCGGATCGAGGTTATCAATAACCCGGCTACCGGCATCGCCGGCTTTTACGCTCAGCGCCACCCCTACCTGGCGCCACTGTTGGGCAATCAGCTGGAGCACCTCTTTGTTTTGCGGCTGCGGCAGAGATTCATAAACCGTCAGCGCCAGGCGCTGGCCATCTTTCTCTCTGATCCCGTCGGCGGCCGGTTTCCAGCCGGCTTCATCGAGCAGCTGCCGGGCCCTGGCCTGATCGAAGGTCAGCTTGTCGCTGAGATTGACGTAGCCTGCCGCTGAACGGGCCAGCACTGACGTCGCCTGTGGATAGTTAGCCGAGAACAGCGTCTCGACCACCTGTCTGGCGTTGGTGGCGTGCAGCAGTGCCTGGCGGACGCTCAGGTCGGAAACCAGCGGGTTATCCGGGCGGAAACTCAGGCTGTCATTGACGCCGCGGGTGGGGGCGGCATAAATCCTGAATCCCTGGTCGGTCGCCTGCTTTTCATCGTAGGCCTGGACCTGGCGGATAAAGTCGGCCTGACCCGCCAGTAACGCCCCGATACGCACGCTGTCTTCCGGGGTGACGATAAAGGTAATGCCGTCGAGGTTGGCCGGCCCCTGTTGAGCCAGGTTTTTCGGCCCCCACTGATAGTCTTTGCGGGCGACCAGCGTTAGCTCGCGACCCGGTTTTTCATCTTTAACGATAAAGGGTCCGGAGCCGATAATATTGCGCGCGTCGCCGAGCTCGTCGAAATTACGCTGCAAGGTGCTGAGAGAGACCAGTCCGGAGCCGATGGTGGCGGTGCCCTGCAGGAAGCCGGGCGACGGCTTTTTGAAGTAGAACTTCACCGTCAGCGGATTGATGACTTCGCTATGGTCGTAGTTGTTGATCACTTCAGAAACCGGCAGCCGCTGGGTTTTATTGCCAAGGCCGTAGGTATCAAAATTTTTGGCCACCGCGTTGGCATCCAGCGGGGTACCGTCGGAGAAGGTGATGCCCGGACGCAGCGTAAAGGTGTATTCGGTTTTGTCGGCGTTCGTGACCCAGCTCTCGGCAATCCACGGTTCAACCGCCAGCGTCTTCGGGTTTTGCCAGGTGAGCTTATCGGTTATCTGATTGAGAATGCCGCCGTTGGGGTAGAAGCCTCCGGCCGGTGGATAGAGATTGGTGTGCGGCTGCTGCTCCAGATAGATTAATGTCCCGCCTTTGACCGGCGTATCGGCGGCCCAGGCGGAAAAAGCGCCGGATAAAAAGAGGGCTGCCAACGCGGGCAGACGAAAACGGCTTTGCATGGTGAATTCCTTTGTTATCTATTGTGTTGCCATCATCGGGCGCGGATATAAACAAAGGAACCAACGAATTGCGCTAAGCATTTGCGGAAAAGGCATTTACCGCGTTGGAGAAATATTCTATGTGGGTAACAGCCGGAGGAATGCGTTCATGCCGGATGGCCAGCGTCATGAAATGGCCTCTCCCTGAGCGGGAGAGGCGCGAGGCTTAGCGGCGGAAATCGATAACCATACGGCCGCGAATTTGCCCCTGTTCCATCTCTTTAAAGATGGCGTTGATGTCGCCCAGCGGACGCAGCGTCACTTTAGGAACGACTTTCCCTTCGGCTGCGAACTGGAAGGCTTCGGTCAGATCCTGACGGGTGCCGACCAGCGAGCCCACCACTTCGATACCATCCAGTACCAGACGGGGAATATCGAGGCTCATGGCTTCCGGAGGCAGGCCAACGGCCACCACGCGGCCTCCGGCGCGAACGGCGTCAACGGCGGAGTTAAACGCCGCTTTGGCGACAGCGGTGACGACGGCCGCGTGAGCGCCGCCGGTTTTTTCCTGAATCACCTTCGCCGCATCTTCATTGCGGGAGTTAATGGTCAGATCCGCGCCCATCTCGGCCGCCAGCGCCAGCTGCGCATCGTTAACGTCGATGGCGATGACTTTGGCATTGAACACGTTTTTCGCATATTGCAGCGCCAGGTTGCCGAGGCCACCAAGACCGTAGATGGCAATCCATTGGCCCGGTTTAATATGGGAAACTTTCACCGCTTTATAGGTGGTAACACCCGCGCAGGTAATGCTGCTGGCGGCAGCAGAGTCGAGGCCGTCCGGCACTTTGACCGCATAGTTAGCGGTGACGATGCACTCTTCAGCCATGCCGCCGTCTACGCTGTAACCGGCATTTTTTACCGAACGGCAGAGCGTTTCGTTGCCGCTGTTACAGTAATCGCAGTGCCCACAGCCTTCGAAGAACCACGCCACGCTTGCGCGGTCGCCCGGTTTCAGGGAGGTGACGCCCGGACCAACCTGCTGTACAACGCCCACGCCTTCATGGCCCAGAATCACGCCGGTTTTATCGCCAAAATCGCCGTTTTTCACGTGCAGGTCGGTATGGCATACGCCACAGCACTCCATTTTCAACAACGCCTCTCCATGTTGCAGGGGACGCAGTGTTTTTTCCGTCACATCAACCTGATGATCGTGGGTAACAACGGCTGCCTTCATGTTTACTCCTTGAATTTTGAAGAAAAAATGGGTGTTTACTCTTAAATAATACTCATTAAGGATTAACCCTTATAGTCAGGAATGCAAGGGAGCTAGTGAAATATGTGGTCTAGAGCAGCGCTAATAGCGCAAAATTCGAGCATGTGTGTGAATTTTGGCTGTTAATAATTATGCAATGAGGTCGTCATATTCTGTTCATGGCTAAGCGGCAGGCTGTTACAGGCAAATTTCTTATAACAACAGAGTGATACTACAATGCATCTGGTAAAAACTATCCTCGCCGCATCGCTGTTCCTGTCTGCCGCCGCTCAGGCCCACAACGTACTGGACTTTCCGCAGCCGGAGAACAACCCGGAAGAGTTTTACGCGGTCACGGAAATTCCGACGGGCGGTATCATCAAATATGAGACCGACGCGAAGACGGGATTTATTATAGCCGATCGTTTCCAGTCGATGCCGGTCGCCTATCCGGCTAACTACGGTTCACTGACCCAGTCGCTGGCGGGAGACGGCGATCCGCTGGACGTGGTGTTCTACACGCGTGCACCGATGGCGCCGGGGACGCTGATTAAGCTGCGGGCAATCGGCGTCCTGAAGATGATCGATGGTGGGGAAAAGGACGATAAGATTATTGCCGTGCCGGCGAGCAAAATCGATCCGACCTATGATGACATCAAGAATATCAGCGACCTGCCTGCCATTGAGCAGGAGCGGCTGCAGGCCTTTTTCCGCGTCTATAAGCAGCTGCCTGACGGGCGTAAAAAGGTGGAGCTGAACGGCTTTAACGATGCCGCTGCGGCAAAACAAGAGATTAAGCAGGCATGGGATGCGTGGAAAGCCAAAAATCCACAATAAGATAAAAACAGGCACCGCACGGTGCCTGTACTTTTTTAGCCGGGCAATGACCCGTTGCGACCGTGTTTAATCCTGACAAAGAGCCGATGAGCCGGTAGGAAATACCGTTCGTGTGCGCGGGCCGAATGGCGGCGTGGATTGACAGGGAGAACGCAACAATGGTTGTATTGTGCAACTATTAACTCACCTGCACCCATCGCCATGACGCATCCATCGCTTATTAACGAATCGCTCATCACTGAAATACGCCGCTCTTCCCGTCTGATGGTTCGTGAACTCGGCTTCATGAATTCAACGCTGGCGGCCACCGACTATTCTCCCTCCGCCGTGCATACGCTGCTGGAAATTTCCGCACACGGGGCGATGACCGCCGCGCAGCTGGTTCAGATCCTCGGCCTGGAGAAATCAAGCGTCAGTCGGATGTTGTCCCGTCTGCTGGCCGCCGGCGAGCTGCAGGAAAAACCCGACGGCGAAGATGCCCGCTTCAAGCAACTCGAACTGACGGAACAGGGACGAGGGACGGTCGGACGGATTAACGATTACGGGGCGATGCGGGTCATTGATGCGCTGATGCATCTCGATGCCGGACAACAGCAAAACGTGGCGCTGGGGCTGACCGCGTACGCGCAGGCGCTGGCGAAATGCCGCGAAGTACAGCGGCCTGCGGCGACTGATAAGGTGACGATTGTCAGCGGATATCGACCCGGGATGATTGGCCGTATCGCGCAGATGCACGGCGAATATTACGCCCGGCACCACGGTTTCGGCCACTTCTTCGAAGGTAAGGTTGCCTGCGGGCTGGCGGAATTTTCCGCCCGACTTAACGCGCAGTGCAATCACATCTGGCTGGCGGTGCAGGAGGGTAACATCGTCGGTTCTGTGGCTATCGATGGCGAAGATCTGGGCAACAACCAGGCGCATTTACGCTGGTTTATTCTCGACGACAGCTGTCGGGGCCGCGGCGTTGGCCGACGTCTGCTGATGGAGGCGATGGCTTTTTGCGACCGCCGCGCTTTTGCTGCCGTCCAGCTGTGGACCTTCAGCGGACTTGACGCTGCGCGCTCGCTGTACGAAAAATTCGGCTTTACGCTACATAAACAGTGGCAGGGCGATCAGTGGGGGATGATGATGACCGAACAGCAGTTCAGCCGCAACAAGACCGATTCTGCTTCGGCCTGACTGCCGTGCGCCGTGACCCCGGCTAAAGTGTCTCCACCTTAGCCGGGGATTTAGCCTCCGTTAACTCAGTCTGGCGGTAATGACCGCTATCTCGTCACGCCACTGGGCCTGCAGGTGCGGCTTCTGGTGCTTAGGTTTACGCGATATATCATCCGCCAGCCGCTGTTCGAGATCGATTAACCGTTCCAGCAGGGCGTCATGGTCGTCGGCGACGATGGCCGTCGTATCCGCTTCGACACGCCTGTCGACCAGGGGCGCCCCCTCGCGCAGGCGGGCATAGACTTCGTCGGCGGTATGCCACTCGCTGAGCCCGTTATCATCAATCAGCCAGAAGCGGTTACAGCTGCTATCAATCAACTGGCGGTCATGACTGACCAGCAGCAGACCGCCGGAATACTCGCGCAGCGAGGCGGCCAGCGCCTCTTTGCCCTCCATGTCCAGATGGTTGGTGGGCTCATCCAGCAGCAGCAGGCTATAGCTGGCCAGCGACAGACCGACAAACAGCAACCGGGAACGTTCGCCGCCGCTGAGGGTGCTGACCTTTTGCCCATGACGGCTCCAGCCGAAACCGGCGGAAATCAGCGCCCGCTTACGGCGTTCGCCAGCGGGTTCAAAGCCCTCCAGCGCTTCCAGCAGCGTGGCGTTATCCGCCAGTTGATGCAGCGTCTGGTCGTAGTAACCCGGATGCAATCGCGGATGCAGACGCAGTCCGGCATCCGGCGCCGCCTGCTGCATTTGCCGCCACAGCAGGCGTAGCAACGACGATTTCCCGCCGCCGTTACGCCCCATAATCGCCACCCGGTCGCCGCTGCGCAGGCGCGCCAGCCCGGCGGTGAACAGGGCGGGCAATCCCGGAGCCGGGGGGACCGGCAATTGCTCCATCTCAAGTAAACGATCGGCCCGCAGGGCGTCGCCGTTGAGCGCCAGACGCCACGGCGTACCGGCGGTCAGCTCGGTTTGACTCTCTTTCAGGCGCGCGACCTGTTTTTCCATCTGTTTGGCTTTACGCGACAGATCTTCGTTGTCGTACACCTGTCCCCAGGTAGCCAGCCGTTTAGCGCTGGCGGTGACGCGGTCGATTTCTCGCTGCTCGGCTTTATGACGCAGGGCATCGCTTTCGTCGCGTTCCGCCAACGCCTGGCGCGCCGCGCTACAGGGAAGAGAGAAGGCGTGCAGGGTTCTGTCGCGCAGGATCCAACTGCTATTAGTTACAGCATCCAGTAAGATGGGGTCATGGGACACCAGCACGAAGCTCCCCGGCCAGGTTTGCAAGAAGCTTTCCAGCCACAACAGGGTCGGCAGGTCGAGATGGTTGCCGGGCTCGTCCAGCAGCAGGAGATCCGGCTGCAGAATTAACGCTCTGGCCAGCAGCAGCCGGGTATGTTGCCCGCCGCTCAGCGTTGCCGCTTGCTGCGTGAACTCCGCCGTCGCGAACCCCATTTCCGCCAGCAGACGTTCTGCCTGCCAGCGCTGTTGTTCACGTCCGCTGGCGGGGAGCCGCGCCAGAACCCCCTCGATCAGCGATTGCTGGAGCAGGGCATCCGGCAGGTGTTGTTCAACCCGCGCCAGCAGGCAATGATGGGCCAGCGCCACGCTACCGGTAGCGGGCGTCAGCGTGCCGTCCAGTACCTGGAGCAGCGTACTTTTGCCGCAGCCGTTATGGCCTATCAGGCCGATACGATCGCCTTTTTTCAGGGTAAAGGAGAGGTCGGTGAAAAGCGGGCCGAATGCCGTTTCAACATGCAGAGACTGCGCGGTAAATAATGTGCTCATAGTGAACTTACTCAAGAGTTACAGGCGTAAAAACGCCTCGTCAAACATCGCTGACGATAACCCGGTAAGCCCGAGGGAAGGGAATTGGTCTAAGTGTCTTCGCTCAAGCTGAAGTTATCGCAGCACGATACCGATAACGCTTGAGTGGGTACGATCGCCAAAGGTCAGTGAAAAAATAAACATTTCACAAGACAGCATGGGGATCCTCCTTTTAAGTTCAGTCAGTTGATGGGTAAAGGCAGTCTAGACGGGAAGAGGATATTTGGCTAGTGACTAAAGATGGTGGGGCGGCGACAGAAAAAACGGGCCGTTGTCAGGCCCGTTGGTGAGTCGCTTAAATCAGATCGAGGTCCGGCGATAGTTGCGATACTCCGGCAGCCAGAAGTTATCGCTAATCGCCTGCAACAGCGCTTCGGCGGAGGTCTTCACCGCTACCCCTTGCTCCTGAGCCGTTTTACCGACGGCAAAGGCGATTGCGCGCGATACGGTCTGGATATCTTTTAGCTCCGGCAGAACCGGACCCTCGCCGTTGTTGACCAGAGGCGAGTGCTTCGCCAGCGTCTCACTGGCCGCCATCAGCATGTCGTCGGTGACCCGCGATGCGCCAGAGGCGATGACGCCAAGACCAATACCGGGGAAGATATAGGAGTTGTTGCACTGGGCAATGACATACTGCTTACCTTTCAGCGTGACCGGCGCGAACGGGCTGCCGGTGGCAACCAGCGCTTCGCCGTCGGTCCAACTGAGGATATTCTGCGGCGTAGCTTCCACGCGAGAAGTCGGGTTCGACAGCGGCATGACGATCGGCCGCGGGCAGTGCTTATGCATCTCACGAATAATCTCTTCGGTGAACAGACCCGGCTGGCCGGAAACGCCGATCAGAATATTCGGTTTAACGTTGCGCACCACATCGAGCAGAGAAAGCACTTCGTTGGTGGTATCCCACTGCTGCAGATTCTCGCGTTTTTGCACCAGTTTGTTCTGGAACGGCAGCAGGTTCGGCATGGCGTCGGTCAGCAGGCCGAAGCGGTCAACCATAAACACACGCTGACGCGCTTCTTGTTCGCTTAATCCTTCACGCTGGATCTGGGCGATAATCTGCTCGGCAATCCCGCAACCGGCGGAACCGGCGCCGAGGAAGACGATTTTCTGCTCGCTCAGCTGGCTGCCCGCACCGCGGCTGGCGGCAATCAGCGTACCTACGGTCACCGAGGCGGTGCCCTGGATATCGTCATTGAAGGAGCAAATCTCATTGCGATAGCGGTTGAGCAACGGCATGGCGTTTTTCTGCGCGAAGTCTTCGAACTGCAGCAGAACGTCCGGCCAGCGGTGCTTAATCGCCTGGATAACGTCATCGACAAACTGATAATACTCATCGTCGGTAATACGCGGATGGCGCCAGCCCATATACAGCGGATCGTCGAGCAGCTGCTGGTTGTTGGTCCCCACGTCCAGCACGATAGGCAGCGTGTAGGCCGGGCTGATACCGCCGCAGGTGGTGTACAGCGAGAGTTTACCGATAGGGATCCCCATCCCGCCGATGCCCTGATCGCCGAGACCGAGAATACGTTCCCCGTCGGTCACGACGATCACTTTGACGTTGTGGTTCGGCACGTTTTGCAGGATGTCGTCGAGGTTGTGCCGGTTCTGGTAGGAGATAAACACCCCGCGTGAGCGGCGGTAGATCTCAGAGAAGCGTTCGCAGGCGGCGCCGACGGTCGGCGTATAAATGACCGGCATCATCTCATCGAGATGATTGCCAATCAGGCGATAGAAGAGGGTTTCGTTGGTGTCCTGAATGTTGCGCAGGTAAATGTGTTTGTCGATCTCGGTTTTAAACCCCTGGTACTGGATCCATGCGCGTTCCGCTTGTTCCTCGATTGTTTCAACAACTTCCGGTAGCAGGCCGAGCAGGTTAAAGCTGCTGCGCTCTTCCATGCTGAAGGCGCTACCTTTGTTGAGAAGGGGGAATTCGAGCAGAACGGGGCCAGCGTAGGGGATATACAGAGAACGGTTTTTCTTATGGGTGAATTGCATCGCACTAACTCCTTGATGTTCACTTCAGACCGTGCGCGGCGATAAGCGTGCGGGCTGGCAGGGAAAGCAGCGCAAGCAGTATAGAGCAGATGTTATCAAAGAGGGGAAATTGAATTAAAAAAACACCATCCTGACCAAAGGACGGTGTTTTTATCATCACTCCGCTGAGAAATTAACCCGCGCGGCGCTTACGCCCGGTGGCATGAGCGTGGTTAATTGTCATTTCTACATCGCCGTCCAGCACCACTTTTTTCTGCTGGGACAGTTTATAGTTCAGACCGAGAAGATGACGTGCCTGATGGTTCGATTTCATTCTTACTCCTTAATCCAGTTCTGTTTCAAGGACAAGCCCGGCGCGGCCGGACGAAATATAACCCTAAGAGCGGCGCGCTGCTAACGCGACCGCGCTATCTATCGTGGTCTATTTTTTCGCCCCTGGCAACTTCATCGCCTGGAATCAGGAATAATCTGCGCTTACCACTTCATCTCGCCGGTGTTTACTTTCGCACTCAGCTCCAGCGAACTGACTTCCGCCAGCTGCGGCCAGCGTTGCTTCATGTCGGCGATCACGCCAGCGGAATCTTTGTGCGTTTTCAGCGCCTGCTCAAACTGCTGCAGATAGTCGCGGGTAAAGACGATCGCGCGATCTGCGGCCGGCGGAGTCCCGAGATAGTGACCGGGAATGACCTGCTGCGGGTGGAGCGCGGCCATATCGTCGAGCGTTTTACGCCACTGCAAGCGGCTTTCGGCGCTCTGGGTATCGGCGGTCCATACGTGCATACCCCAGGCGACGCCGGTACCCCCGAGGATGGTCTTGTTCGCCGGGATCCAGACGAACGCCGCATAGTTCTGGGGTTGCCGAATCTCCACTTTTTCACCGTCAATGGTGAACGAGCTGGCTTCAATCTGCTGCGGTACGTACAGCTGCTTTGGCGCGCCGTCTTTCATCTGTGGGCCCCAGAATGCCAGCTTCGCGGAGTGGGTTGCTTCGATGTGCTTAACCACCTCGGCCGTGGCGACAACTTTTGCCTCAGGGAACGCCTTCACCAGCGGTTCGAGGCCGAAATAGAAATCCGGGTCGCCGGAGGTGATAACAATACGGCTCAGTTTCTTGCCGCTTTGACGGATCATATCAACCAGCTTTTCGCCATCTTTAACGCTAAATTGCGCATCAAACAGCACCGCTTCATGCGGGCCGGAAACCAGCGTCGAGTTCACGGCGAAGATACCTTTATCCTGCGGGTTATAGGTCTGCAAGGTTAAAGGCGCGGCGAACGCAGCGGAGCTGAACAGCGCGGCGGCAACGGCAAGGGCGGATAATTTCATGTCGGTTTTCTCTGTGTCAGGTGAATAACGCTATTTTACGGATTTCCTGATTTGCGAAAATTCCTGAAAAAAGAGATGCTGAGTTTCATAAAACGTGCAGATGGAAGTGAAAGATGGACAGAATTATTGCCGCGCAGGTCTACATGCGGATCTGCGAACTGGGGAGCCTGAGCGCCGCAGCCCGCGCGCTGGGGATGTCGCGCCCGATGGTCAGTCGCTATCTGGAACAGATGGAGCACTGGGCGGGCACCCGCCTGATCCACCGTTCGACGCGCAAATTAACCTTAACCACCGCCGGGGAGAAGGTGCTGCAAAAAACCCGCAGTCTGACGCAGTTGTCGGACGAAATTGCCGGGCAGACCGAGCGGGCGGTACCCAGCGGAACGCTGCGCGTCGCCTGCGCCCACTTTACGGCGATGCACTTAATTTCGCCGTTGTTACCCGATTTTCTCGCCCGTTACCCCCAGTTGCGCCTCGAACTGGATATCAATAACCATCCGGTGAGTCTGATTGGCGAGCGCATTGATGTGGCGATTCGGATAACCGATAACCCGGAGCCTGGCGCGATTGCCCGGCGGCTGGGGGTCTGTCGTTCGGTGCTGTGCGCGTCGCCGCGCTGGCTACAGCTCCATGGCCAGCCGCAGACGCCGGCCGAACTCAGCGAACATAACTGCCTGCACTACAGCCATTTTGTCGCGCCGACCTGGCAGCTTACCGACCCGCAGGGCGAGGCCGTTGCCGTGGCGGTTTCCGGGAACCTCAGCGCCGGGATCTCCTCATTATTGCTGGAAGCGGCGGTAGCCGGATGCGGCATCGCGATGCTGCCGGAACTGGAAGCCCAGCGCGCCCTTAATAGCGGGGCGCTGAAGCCGGTGTTGCCGGGCTGGACGCCGAAAGCCCTCAGCGTCTACGGCATCTATTTATCGCGTGACTACCAGCCCAGCGCGCTACCGCTGTTTCTCGATGAGATTCAACAGCAGCTGACGCAGCTTAGCTAGTCCACGCGCGTCTGTCCCCCCGGCGGTCATGAATTATGGTTATGATGGTGTAAAAAATAACGACACACTGCGCCACTTGATATTTTTTTGTTTTATAAGGAATTTTCTTAATCCACATCCAGGATCCGTCTCACCGTCTATACTGTGGGTTCGACATAGCAACAGGAGCGAATTCATGGCAATCCATAAGAAAGGTCAGGCGCACTGGGAAGGCGATTTAAAAAGCGGCAAGGGGACCGTTTCGACAGAAAGCGGGGCGTTGAGCCAGCAGCCGTATGGTTTCAACACCCGTTTTGAGGGGGTGAAAGGGACCAATCCGGAAGAGCTGATCGGCGCTGCGCACGCGGCTTGCTTCTCCATGGCGCTGTCGCTGATGCTCAGTGAAGCAGGC
This sequence comes from Raoultella sp. T31, assembly GCF_002806725.1. NCBI lineage: Bacteria > Pseudomonadati > Pseudomonadota > Gammaproteobacteria > Enterobacterales > Enterobacteriaceae > Klebsiella > Raoultella sp. T31. Next base: position 85,055 of record NZ_PIBO01000013.1, on the reverse strand, counting down.
TACACGGCCACGACGATTGATACGGTGGCGGTGGTGACGCTGGATAAATCCGGCGGCGGTTTTGCGATTACCGAGGTCGCGTTGCAGAGTCAGATTGTCCTGCCGGGTATTGAAGCCGATGTTTTTGACGGCATTATCCAGAAAGCGAAAGCCGGCTGCCCGGTATCACAGGTGTTAAACGCCGAGATTAGCCTCGACTACCAGCTGAATCCTTGACTCTTTGCTGCCCGTTTGTAACGGGCACGCCCTGCGTCTGTCCGCAGTGGATAACGTCACGGCCTGCGCATGAGTCTCGCGCCGAATAGTGGTATGTTTTGCTGTCACGGAGAACATCAGGCAAAACAATGACCAGTATACGCGGAATGATAGAGGCTCAGGTTCTGGGCTTAACCGGCATGGCGCTGAAAGAGATTGATTTTGAGCACCCGAAAGGGGAGCCGGGGCTGTTTGGCCCCCAATCCGCTATCTGGCAGGTACACGGCGACTTTACGTCGATGCTTTGCGGAGGCGTGAGCGCACTATTGTTGCAAATGCTGCATCCGCTGGCGCTGGCCGGCGTCTGGGATCACTCCAATTTCCGTGACGATATCTTCGGCCGCCTGCGGCGCACCAGCCAGTTTATCTCGGCCACCACCTTTAGCACCACCGTCGATGCGCAAAGGCTGATTGCCAAAGTGCAGGGGATTCACCTGCGGGTCAGCGGTCAGGATAAAGACGGGACGCCTTATGAGGCCAGCGATCCGGCGCTGCTGACCTGGGTACACGTGGCTGAATGCAGCAGCTTTATGGCATCGCATTTGCGCTATAAGCGCACGGTGGTAAGCCAGGACCGCCAGACGCAATATTTCCACGAAGCGGCAGAAATTGCCCGCCGTCTGGGTGCCCGCGATATCCCGCTGACGCCGCAGCAGGTGGCGGAATATCTGCAGGATATGCGCCCGCGTCTGCGCTGCGATGAACGTACGCGGGAGGTGGCGAATGTGCTGCTGACCACCCGGTTACCCGGCCGCCTGAGCCAGTTACCTGGTCAGTTGATGATGCGCGCCGGGATTGATCTGCTCCCGCCCTGGGCGCAGGAGATGCTCTCCCTGACGCTGACCCCCTGGCAGCGGCATAGCGCCCGGATCGCGGTGCACGGTATTGCCAGAGTGCTTCGCGCATCGGTACGCAACGGCGCCTATCATTGCGCGATGCGCAGAATGGCGGTGAATTAACGTTTTCACCGGGGATATCGCGCGTCGGCTATTATTTCAGGAGATAAAGGTCGGCGGGATTTATATTTTATGCGCGTTATCTACTCTGCGTGAATTAAATTATCGACAATATCTGCCCCCTGGCATCGCGGGCGCCTCAACGCCCTGCAGGATGCGGATGATGGCAGACGTTATGTAGCCACATTAATGGCAGGGGTGATTTACCGACGTTATACCCCGCATCCCCACAGTGGTTTTCATATTGCCCGATAAATAAAAAGGGACCATAATTCTTCAGCCATTATTCCATCGCATATTAATGGCCAATAACAAACGCACTGTCGTGTTTATGTTCAATAAAATAATCCAATCGGTTAATAGATATTATCTATAGCCAGGCTGGGCATTCAGGAAGTCATACAATGATCATCCGACCAGAACAACACTGGTTCCTTCGTCTGTTTGACTGGCACGGATCCGTGCTGTCAAAAATCATTTTCCGCCTGCTGCTTAACGTTCTGATGTCGGTTGTCGCCATCATCAGCTATCAGTGGTACGAACAGCTGGGTATCCATCTGACCGTGGCGCCCTTTAGTTTGCTGGGGATAGCCATCGCGATTTTCCTCGGTTTTCGCAACAGCGCCAGCTACAACCGCTTTGTTGAAGCGCGCAATCTTTGGGGGACGGTACTGATTGCCGAACGTACCCTGATGCGTCAGCTGAAAAATATTCTTCCGACGGAGCACGCAACGCATCGAAAAATCGCCAGCTATCTGATCGCTTTTAGCTGGAGTCTGAAACACCAGTTACGTAAAACCCACCCCGGGGCCGACCTTAACCGGCTGCTGCCTCCCGATACCGTCGCGGAGATCCTCGGCAGCTCGATGCCGACCAACCGTATCCTGTTGCTGGTCGGCCATGAGCTGGGCCAGCTGCGCGAAGCGGGGAAGGTGAGCGATATCACCTATGGTCTGATGGACAATAAGCTCGATGAGCTGGCCCACGTGCTGGGCGGATGCGAACGCCTGGCCAGCACGCCGGTGCCCTTTGCGTATACCCTGATTCTGCAGCGTACGGTCTATCTGTTCTGCACCCTGCTGCCCTTTGCGCTGGTCGGCGATCTGCACTACATGACGCCGTTTGTGTCGGTCTTTATCTCCTACACCTTCTTGTCCTGGGATTCGCTGGCGGAAGAGCTGGAAGATCCGTTTGGCACCGCGGCGAACGATTTGCCCCTCAACGCCATGTGCAACACCATCGAACGCAACCTGCTGGATATGACCGGGCAGCACCCGCTGCCGGAAACGCTGCAGCCCGACCGCTACTACAATCTGACCTGATCTTTCCCCCGGCGTAACTGTTAAATAAGTTAAATCTAACGCGTGATAGATAACATTGATTATACAGTTACGATCCTGATTGTTATGCTTTCGTTAACAAAAAACGTCCGCCGCGGTGTTCTCCGGCGGACGAACTGTTTTCACGTTGCAAATTGCTCCTTCAGGGCGATTTGCACGTTGTTCTCGCTTATCGACGGCGCATTCTGGAGTAGATATGAATATGAAAAGACGCTCAGTACCTGGCGTGCATCCTTATGATGGCCCGGCTGGCGGCTGGGGCGCGTTGAAAGCAACGGCCATCGCCGTGCGCACACAAATGGATGCTCTGGAGGCGCCCGCCACTCTGCTGCGCACCAACCAGCCTGACGGCTTTGATTGTCCCGGCTGCGCATGGCCGGATAAAGAACACAAGTCCACCTTCCAGTTTTGCGAAAATGGCGCCAAAGCGGTGACCTGGGAAGCGACCAGCAAGCGCGTCACGGCGGAATTTCTGGCGGCGAATACGGTTACCTCGCTACTGGCTAAAAGCGATTTTGAACTCGAAGGGTATGGTCGCTTAACCCATCCGCTGGTCTACGATCGCGCCAGCGACACACTGCGCCCGACCAGCTGGGAAAGCGCCTTTGCGCGTATCGGCGAGGTGGTCAGCGGCATGCAGCCGGACGCCGTCGAGTTCTATACTTCCGGTCGCGCCTCCAACGAAGCGGCCTGGTTGTTCCAGCTGTTTGCCCGTGAACTGGGTACTAACAACTTCCCGGACTGTTCGAATATGTGCCATGAATCGACCAGTGTCGGGCTGCCGCAGTCGATCGGCATCGGGAAGGGAACCGTGTCGCTGGATGATTTTGACAAAACCGAACTGGTGATTTCCATCGGCCATAATCCGGGAACCAACCACCCGCGTATGATGGGGACACTGCACGAACTGGCTCGTCGCGGCGTACCGATTATCGTGTTTAACCCTTTGAAAGAACGCGCGCTGGAGCGTTTCGCCGACCCACAGAATGTTATCGAGATGGCGACCCTGGGCTCGACAAATATCGCCTCAACCTATTTTCAGGTGAAGGCGGGGGGCGATGCCGCGGCGCTGAAAGGCATTGCTAAAGCGCTGCTTCAGATGGAAGAAGAGCAGGGTAATGTTCTCGATCGCGCCTTTATCTCCGAGCATACGCAGAATTTCCCGGCGTTTGCCGATGACTTACTGAAGACCGCCTGGCAAGATATCGAACGTGAATCGGGCCTCACCCGCGCTGACCTGCAGCGGGTTGCCGACGCTTACGCCAAATCGAACGCCACGATCGTGACCTATGGTATGGGGATCACCCAGCACAATAAGGGCACGTCAAATGTGCGGCTGATCGCCGACCTGCTGCTGATGCGCGGGAATATCGGCAAACCCGGCGCCGGGATCTGTCCGCTGCGCGGACACTCCAACGTCCAGGGCAACCGCACCGTGGGAATTACCGAAAAGCCGGGCGCCGCCTTCCTGGCGAAGCTGGAAGAGGTGTTTGGTTTCGTACCGCCGCAGGAACATGGTCACGACGCGGTGAAAGCGCTGCAGGCGATGATCGAGGGCAAATCGAAGGTTCTGCTGTGTCTTGGCGGTAACTTTGCGGTGGCGATGCCCGACCACGAACGTGCGTTTCCGGCCATGCGCGGGCTGGATCTCAGCGTGCACGTCGGGACGAAACTGAACCGCTCGCATCTGCTGGTGGCGAAAGAGACGTTCATTCTGCCGTGTCTGGGCCGCACCGAGCTGGATATGCAAGAGACCGGGCGTCAGTCAATTACCGTGGAAGATTCCATGTCGATGGTGCACGCCTCGTCGGGAAAACTAAAGCCGGCCTCGCCGCTGCTGCGTTCAGAACCGGCGATTGTCGCCGGAATGGCGATGGCGACCCTGGCAAACACCAAAGTCGACTGGCTCTCCCTGGTGGCGAATTACGACCGTATCCGCGATCTGATTGAGCGCACCATTCCCGGCTTTGACAACTACAACGAGCGCATTCGTCACCCGGGCGGTTTTCGCATGCCGCTGCCGCCAACCGAGCGCATCTGGCCAACGCCAGGCGGTAAAGCCATGTTCTCGGTATTCCGCGGTGTACATGAGAACGTTCATGTTGCCGGCGAGGAGGTGCTGCGGCTGGTCACGCTGCGCAGTCACGATCAGTACAACACCACCATCTACGCCATGGATGACCGCTATCGCGGTATTTTTGGCCGCCGCGACGTGCTGTTTATGAACGAGCAGGATATGGCCAGTCAGGGATTCGAGCACGGTGACCGGGTGGATATCACCACCGCGTTGCCGGGCAGCGACCTGCGTCTGCAGGATATTACGCTGGTAGCCTACAACATCGCGCCAGGCACCGTCGCCGCCTATTATCCGGAAGCCAACGTCCTGGTTCCGCTGGACTATCTTGATGAAGAGAGCGGCACGCCTTCTTATAAATCCGTGCCGATTCGTCTGACCCTGCGCTCGAAAGAGATACTGCCGGTCCCTGGCCTGGGCTAATCTGCCCGCGACCGCTGCCGACCGCAGAGTCGGCAGCGAACTCTCGCTATTCTGGCGCCAGCATCAGCTTGATGCCAGGGCCGACGCAACCCCGTAGCCCCCCTCGGATGGCCCTACACCTTGCCGCGACAAATCGCCGCTTTCGCAAATGCCTGAGCGGCTTGTATTTGGCGGATGCTGAACGTAACATTTAAATAACATATTTTTGACCGGGCGAGGGGAGTCTGCATCGCGCCGGCGTTCGCGTATCACGCACTGGATTAACCATGGATATTAAACAGCTCAAATATCTGATCGCACTCGATCAAACGCGTCATTTTGGCCAGGCCGCGGCGCTGTGTCATATCACGCAGCCGACGCTTTCGATGCGCATTCGCAATCTGGAAGAGGAACTCAATCTGGTTCTGATTCAGCGCGGCCAGCGGTTTGAGGGGTTTACCGCGGAAGGCGAGCGTATTCTGGCCTGGGCGCGGGCGCTGCTGGCGGCCCATGACGGGCTGGAGGCGGAAGCGGCGATTTGTCGCGGCCAGATGGTGGGGCAACTGCGGGTCGGCATGGTGCCGCTGGCGAGCCTTAATCCGATGCAGTTGATTAAACCGCTGGCCGGGAAGTATCCGGAGCTGCAGTTCAGCCTGCTGTCTCTCACCTCGGAACAGATAATCGATGGCGTCAGCCGTAATCAGCTCGATCTGGGCATCTGCTACCTCCAGCACGTCGATAGCCTGCTTTTCAACGTCAAATGGCTGCCCGCAACGCGAATGGGGCTGCTGCATGATAAACGCCATTTTCAGTTTGCCGAAGGCGCGCCGGACTGGGAAACGCTGGCCGCATTACCGCTGGGTTTTCTCAGCAAAGGGATGCATTACCGTGAATCCATTGAGATGAGTTTTAAGAGCAAAGGGTTAACGCCGAAATATGTTTTTGAGAGCGATTCTACCTTCCAGATTATCCAGGCGGTACAGGCGGGAATTTGCTGCGCCATTATGCCGCTCAACAATGGTCTGGAGGCGTTAAGCGATAATCTGGAGATTATGCCCATTGCCGACACCGAAGTGGATTCAAAGCTGGCGCTGATCATGCGCAGCCAGCAGCCGGTCTCGTCGCTGGCGGAAAAATGTTTTGCCGATGCGCAGGTGATTTTTAATTAACATGGCCTGGGGATGGGGGGCAAGTCACTCCTCTTTTTTGTCGGATAATGGCTGGCTGCGCCGCCGGTAATACGCCGGGGCGCAGCTTTTCCAGCTCGATACCGTGCGTAAATACCCACGGAGAGCAAACCTGGCAAAGGGGTGTGTACTGATTAATGGATTAGGTCGCGGTATCCCTACACTTTCGCTCCCGTTTCTGACACGCTGCTGTTATACCGACTGATCACCTCTGCCCCGCAAGTTGTTTTATCTCCATGCAGAACGCGACGTTGACCATTTACAGTGACATGGCTCGACCCAATTAACATGGCCTCTCTACCGCATTGAGGGCAATTGAACTTATGGCCGGTAACGACCATCGGTGCATGGTCAACGGTATGCGTGTATATACCCTGTACAATTGTGCCGCCGTGAGTCGTGGTATCTCCCACTAAAATGAATCGCTGATTCATCCGAATCCCTCCTTCAGTGAAATGTCCTAAATGAAGCATATCTATGCAAATAACCATTCAAAATGCGTGGTCTTGGGTTGTATAGTTTGTCACCTGTCGTGAACTTAATGCAAATTTGCTATTGCTAAAAGATCGGTCATGTGACTGTAAAAGGACGCTTATGAATGGACGCGAAACACGGTTATCTACCGCAACGGGGATTTTCAATCCAGAAGAAAGTCTGAATAAATACCTCCTGAACATCAGCCGTTCTGACTTGATTGCCGATGTAGAATCATTCACCGGCGAAGAAGCGCTGAGTTCTCCCTATCGCTACACCATCCGTTTTACATCTACCACTGATGATGCTGAAGCCTTTCATATCGTCCAGAAAGAAGCATCATTTATTCTTCGAGCCAACAATCCTGCATGGTCAAAGTATTTTCCTGATCGTGAAAAATGGGTGGCTTTGCGTAAAATTCCTGGTGTCATCACGGAAATCAGCAGGATCAGTAGCAGCGCTGACGAAACACTGTACGAAGCCGTGCTGGAACATCCTCTGGCACTGCTTAACGCCCGCTATCGCAGTGCTATCTATCAGAAGGTATCAGTACCCGAACTGGTTAAGCGCATCCTCAAAGAACACGGCTTTGAGGGGTATGAAATCAATTTTGATCTGCTTCACTGGCAATATCCGCAGCGGGAAATGATTGTTCAGTGGAAGGAAAGCGACCTGGCTTTCATCCGGCGCTTGCTGTCTGAAGTGGGTATATGGTTCCGGTTTGAGCTACATCCCGACCATGATCATATTGTTGTTATCGTGTTCGGAGATTCCGGGGCGCACTATGTACGCAACCATAAGATAGCAGCAATCCACCCGGCTGGAACCGTAGGCAATATCTACAGCCTGCGCGCAATGACAACCAGGCATACCATCGTACCCGGCTCGGTCGATGTGCGTAACTATAACTACCGTGAGAGCCGAAGTTACAGGACGCTTGAAACTCAGGCAGACAAATCACGCCTGCCGGAACTGGTTTACGGTAGAGAATATCACTACGCGGATAATCATCTGGCTTCTGGTGATCGCTACGCAATAGGCAAAGGCCAACACGCCGAAACCAGTTGGCACTTTGCCCGAATTCGTCATGAATGCCTGCTCACCAATATGATTACGCTGGAAGCCATCGCCGACGATCCGTCCATTGTGCCTGGCTTCGATCTCGATATCACCGGCCATAAACCAGCAGCCTTCGACGAAGGGATGGTTGTTACCAGCATCCACTCCACAGGTTCACGCAAGAGCAGTTTTCAAAGTAAAATTAAAGGGATTCCATTCAGCGAAATCTGGTGTTATCGCCCTGAGCGTCTGCCTCGGCCAATCATCACCGGCACAATCCCTGCGAGAGTGTCGGGGATAAGTCTTAACGATCAGCTTTCGCGGATAGATAATCAGGGTCGTTATCGGGTGCGGTTTAACTTTGACCAGGCCGAATGGAAAAAGGGCCTGGAGAGTATGCCTGTCAGGTCAGGAAGGCAGTACGCCGGTGATACCTATGGAATCCATTTCCCTCTGCTCGATAATACTGAGGTCGGTATTGCGTTTGAAAATGGCGACCCGGAACGTCCGTTCATTGCACATGCCTTCCATGATGAAATAAATCCTGATTTAGTCACTGACCGCAACAGCACACGCAACGTCATCAGGACTCCACGAAATAACAAACTTCGGATGGAGGATAAGAAAGGACACGAGCACATCAAAGTTGCGACGGAGTACGGCAAGTCACAACTGAATCTGGGGCATCTGGTCGATGCTTCTGGCAAGCAGCGCGGTGAAGGGGTTGAGTTACGCACAGACAAGCAGGCTTCACTTCGCTCTGCGGAAGGTTTTCATATCACCACGGAAGCAAAACCAAAAGCGACCGGCCATCAAAATGACATGGCCGCAACCATAGCGCAGCTTGAATCCGCTTTGCAGCTGGCCCGTTCTCTGCAGGCCAGTTCGGAAATCGCTGATACGCCAGCCGCCGATCTGTCGCCAGTGACTGAACTTAGGCAGCGGGTAGCAAAACCAGAAGATGCCACACTCTCCCTGCATGGTGAAACCGGTATAGCTCTCACATCCCCTCAATCAGTCTTGCTGCATGCCGGGGAGAATATGACTACAACGGCCAGGCAGGACATGAATGCCAATGCCTTCCGGCGTATGACTCTGGCCGCAGGGGAACTGTTCTCCGTTTTCGTCCGTAAAGCGGGGATGGTGTTTACCGCGGCAAAAGGTTCGATTCGCCTGACTGCGCAGAAAGGTGAAATTAACGCCGTCGCGCATCAGAACATTAATCTGACCAGTTCACAGGGCAAAATTGTCCTGAATGCACAAGATGAATTGTTGCTGATGTGCGCAGGCGCAGGCATCCGTCTAAAGCATGGTGAAATCGAGTTCATTGCCCCGCATTACGTCCGTATAAAAGCACCTGCCGTCGATTACATGGCGAAAGCAAGTCTTGACCAGCTGAAACCTACCTTTGCAGAAGGCGAGTTGGCTCAGCAGTTCCGGCTTCATGCCCCCGACGACCCGGATCATATTCTGAAAGGTCAACGTTTCAGGCTCCATAAAAAGGGGGAGGTCATTGAGGGGATCACCGATGATAACGGCGAATCGCCACTACTGAACACGTCTGAACTTGATACCTGGTCACTCGAATTAGTCCATGAGTCAGCAGCCCCGGAGGGAACCGTATGAGTGAGTCATCTGATGCGCAGAGCACCAACCCATTTGATGAGGCTCCAGAGTCTCAAGATCCGCAAAGTTTCGGCGCACACAATAAGCGTTACCTGGCACAGCAGTGCATCGGTGTTCCGGTCAATGCTGGTAAACCGATGTACACCACGAACTGCCCTGTTCACCGTCCAATGCCAGGAATTGTGATACTGGTTCATGGTGTGAATGATGTGGGGGAAGCCTATCAGAACCAGGAACGCGGCATCATCGAAGGGCTTAAGAAGCGACTGGGCCGCGATGATTTATGGCCGCATCAGTGGGAAGAAAAAACCTACAAAATCCGTAATGCGGAAGGGGTCATGGAGGATTGTACCGACTCGCAGAAAAAGCAGATGGTCTGCACCAATATTCCCGTGCGCTCGCCGGTCATCCCGTTTTATTGGGGCTATCGTCCGGTCGATAAGCCTGTGTGGGAAGATGACCAGAGCCAGTACCGCGAAGCCATGCGCAATAGCGGCAATAGCTCAGAAACGCCTTTACCGTATGATGCATATCGCGAAAATGACCCGGCTATCCTGAAGCGATTCGGTGGTCAGTATGCGATGGACTGCTTTCACAATACGCTGGACTTAAGTGGAGTCTGGGGAGGTGGAACGTTCGCCAATGCGACTACTAACATCCCAGATATGCTTGGGCCGGGAGCCGGCGGCCCCTCTTTGGGTTTTGTCGGATTTCTGAGCCGCACTGAACTGGTAAACGGCGGTGACTTTACCCATCCGGTATACGGCAACCCACATCGTATTTATCAGTTCTATGCGGCGCAGCGGCTGGCAAACCTGATAATAAAAATTCGGCGTACCACGGCAACTCGCAACGATGCGATTAACATTGTTGCACACAGCCAGGGAACCATTATCACGATGCTGGCAAACATGCTGGTCAAGCAAGCAGGACTGGCTCCGGCTGACTGCGTGATCCTCAATCACTCCCCGTATTCGCTTGAAAATCGCTGGCTGGAGAACGGCCAGCCTGGCCACCACCAGACAGACGCCGCCCGGCAGCAAACCTTTGTGAATTTTTGCCGCTTGATGGCGACGAATGAAAAATTTGCGGCCAGTGGCGACGGCCTAATGACTGCCGCAGATCAAAAGACGTTGCTGGACACAATGGCACTCCCGCGTAAGGAGTTCAGCAGCAACTGGTATAACTCTCCTTTAAATCAGCGCAATAACTTCGGCAAGGTCTATAACTATTTCTGCCCGAATGATGGAACCGTATCACTGCTTCCCATTCAGGGTTTCGGCTGGCGCGGTGTTCCCCAAAAGCTGGCCGACACCATCCCCAATTTACGCCAGCGCGTATTTTTCCAGAACAGTAGCGTCGGCCATACGCCTGATGGGGAGCCGTTTCGTAAGCCTGCTGCGGGAAAGGGGGATTTCGCTTATTCAGCGCTGACGAACGCAAGCTGGGATTTTAGCGATGTGGTTCCGAACGGTGAAACCCTGCCTGAGCCGTTTATTTTCACGTTAATGGGGCAATTAAACCCGCTTGATACCAATGCTGATAAAGACAACGCCTATAAAGCCCCAGTAGGGGGGAATGACGTTATGGTTTCGTATAACGCCAAAGCAGGGGCCTCCCGGCGCACTAAGGAGGAAGTTTTCGACTGCCCTCCGTTTGCACCGTTCAAACATCTACAGCCCGGCCATGTACTGACGAAAAACGAAATCAGAACGCTTAAGTATTGGCACGATATGGATATTATCAGCGGTGAAATCACCGGCGTTAACGACGCTAACAAAAAGATAGTCGTTCGCCGTAATCTGAGCGAAGCTGAGCTGCACAAGCTATTCAGTTCTTCAGACGATGTGATGTTCAGTCAGCATTCATCCATCGTCATGTCCCCTAAAGTACCTGAACTGGCAATGGCCTATGACCTGGCTATCGGCCCCTGCAAGTCGTTTGATTTTGAGCATGGTGCATTCTGGAAGGAGCTATTATGCCTCGCAGACTGGAGAGAGTGGTCGTCAGATACTTATGCAAGAAACTATTACCGAACGGGGCAACTGCCGGAGCCAGAAACCAAAATTTTCATGAACAAACCCGATAAGATCTTGCCGAAAGGTGAATTTGGCGTGGTGAACCAGTTTATGAATGCAACCCGGGTGATCCCGGCTCGCTACCCGGAGGTGCATAACCGGGAAGTGGCCAACCTGCAATGGCCGATGCCTCCCGTTGAAGGGTTTAACACAGTACCCTCTGAGCCGAGAAGGAAAGTCGGATGATGAATAATCAAAGGCGCTATGTAATGTGGGCCTGGCTGATGCTGATGGCGGGATGCACACAGGCACAGGACGCGCCGACGCAGGTGATTTACCGCTTTGACGCTCACCGCTATCTGGAGCTGAAGGGCTGGAACTGCCAGGGCGCGTTGTACTACGTAGACCCGCAGCGCGGAATACATTCAGAAGTTGCCAGCCAGTTTTACCGGGCATTTGCTGACAAGTATGTGCATCCCTCTGAGCGATATATCGCTATCCCATCATGGCAAACCAGTGCATTTCTGGTATCTAAAGACTATGGGTCTACATGGCAAGTTGCGCCGTTTAACACCGGTTTTCATACGGTCGAACCGGACGGCTCATCCAGCCCCTCCAGAGAAAACATGCTCTCGTTCACGGTCGTTAACGATCAGGGATTCTTGCTTACCCGCCAGGGCAATCTCTACATGAGTTCAAAACCCTTCGATGACCCGCGAATTTTGCCCGGTGGCTCCGGCGTTGATTATGTCGATGAAGACGGTGATAAGCATCATATGAAACCTGGTTCTGCCGGACCAAAATGGGGTCTGTCGTATATCCCGCCCAAAACCATCGACCAACTGACTGACCAGTTTCTGACTAACTGGCAGGACTTGCCGACCCGCGTACCTGAAGTCAAAAACTATAAGGGCTGGGATCATATGCAGTGCAACCCCGATAAAGGGGTCAAGCAATGAGCGCCCTGATTCGGGCAAGCCTGCTGCTTGCTATGGGGATGATATTGAGTGGATGTGGAACAACTTTTTTATGAACAAGCCCGATAAGGTCTTGCCTCTGAGCCGAGAAGGAAAGTCGGATGATGAATAAGCAAAGGAACTATGTAATGTGGGCCGGGCTGATGCTGATGACGGGATGCACACCGGCACAGGACGCGCCGACGCAGGTGATTTATCGCTTTGATGCTCACCGCTATCTGGAACTGAAGGGCTGGAACTGCCAGGGCGCGTTGTACTACGTAGACCCGCAGCGCGGAATACGTTCAGAAGTTGCCAGCCAGTTTTACCGGGCATTTGCGAACAAGTATGTGCATCCCTCCGAGCGCTATATTGCCATTCCTGGGTGGGAAACCGACGCCTTCCTTGTTTCAAAAAATTACGGTGAAACGTGGCAAGTTGCGCCGTTTAACACCGGTTTTCATACGGTCGAACCGGACGGCTCATCCAGCCCCTCCAGAGAAAACATGCTCTCGTTCACGGTCGTTAACGATCAGGGATTCTTGCTTACCCGCCAGGGCAATCTCTACATGAGTTCAAAACCCTTCGATGACCCACGGATTTTGCCCGGCGGCTCCGGCGTTGATTATGTCGATGAAGACGGTGATAAGCATCATATGAAACCTGGTTCTGCCGGGCCAAAATGGGGTCTGTCGTATATCCCGCCCAAAACCATCGACCAACTGACTGACCAGTTTCTGACTAACTGGCAGGACTTGCCGACCCGCGTACCCGAAGTCAGAAACTACAAGGGCTGGGATCATATGCAATGCAACCCGGATAAAGGAGTCAAGCAATGAGCGTCCTGATTCGGGCAAGCCTGCCGCTTGCTATGGGGATGGTATTGAGCGGATGTGGAACAACAATGGCGCATATTTCCGCGCCTCATCCCACGGTTTATATGGGTGTGCTACTGGATGCGGGAATGGCAAAAGAAGGTTATCCCCTGATGCTGCTGGATTTACCTCTTTCACTGGTTGGTGACACGTTGATGCTGCCTGTGGATTTAATGCTGATGGCAACAGATAACAGGTGATCAAACACGCTGGAATTATTTCCGGCGTATGTTCGTGCAACGGGAGTCGATTTGGAAAGTAATGAAAATTCACAGTTGTTTATTGACTGGTGTCATGGGGTGGCCGGGGATGTTATGCATTTATCCGGGCAGGACAATCTGCTATGCCGGAAAATTGATCGTGTTGAGATATGCCAGGCACAGCAAGCAGCGGAATTATCGCTAAGCCTCGATGACGCAGGCAATCTTGTTACAGAGGTTTTCTATGCCCCGGCCAACAATCACCAGCCCTGGTGCATGGTCAGTATGCGCAACGAGGATGATCAGCCATTACTGCTGGTCGCTAGCCAGTGTGTTCTAACGATGCGGCTGCATGACGGGCTGAATGAACTGGTTATCAGCCCTGATTACGGCTGGGAAGATGAGCAAACTGCCGAGCTGCCTTTGGTCGCGGAAATGCTCCAACGCTTGAGATAGTACAAGAGTATGTTGCCAGAAAGCTCAGAAATCAGAGGGAAAGCGTTGCCTGAGCTTTCTGGCAACATATAGGGTGTGGAAATCCCCGCTTGTGGCAGGGTCGGTTCTTCTGCTCGGTCTATGGCCCAGGCATGCTAACAGGAAGATATTCAGCGTACCTACAGCCGGTTATTGCAGCTGGGGCAGACAGAGAGGGGAAGGGGGAAAAGCCCCGGCGGGCGTGGCGCCAGCCGGGGAGGGAGATTACAGATCGTAACGGTCGAGGTTCATCACCTTGGTCCAGGCCGCCACAAAGTCCTTAACCAGTTTCTCCTGCGCATCCTGGCTGGCGTAAACTTCCGCCAGCGCCCGCAGGACTGAGTTCGAGCCGAAGACCAGGTCGGCGCGGGTTGCGGTGTACTTGCTCTCACCGCTCTGACGATCGCGGCCTGCGAACAGTTCGCCCTGCTCGTCGGTGGCGTTCCAGACGGTGGCCATGCTGAGCAAGTTGACGAAGAAGTCATTGCTCAGTACGCCGACGCGGTCGGTAAAGACCCCGTGCTGGCTGCCGTCATAGTTGGCGCCCAGTACCCGCAGGCCACCCACCAGCACCGTCATTTCCGGCGCGGTCAGCGTCAGCTGCTGGGCTTTATCCAGCAGCAGCGTTTCTGTCGAGACGCCACCTTCGATACGGCGATAGTTACGGAAACCATCCGCCAGCGGTTCCAGCAGTTCGAAAGAGGCAATATCCGTCTGATCCTGACGGGCATCCACCCGGCCCGGAGCGAACGGTACGCTGACCCGCACGCCGGCAGCCGCAGCGGCCTGTTCGACACCCACCACGCCTGCCAGCACGATGATATCGGCCAGCGACGCTTTCCCCGAGGCTTTCTGAATGGCCTGCAGCGTCGGCAGTACTTTCGCGGCAACGGCGTTCACCGGCCACGATTTCTGCGGCTCCAGCGCCAGACGGGCACCGTTAGCCCCGCCACGTTTGTCACCGCCGCGGAAGGTGGAGGCAGAAGCCCAGGCCACCGACACCAGCTCGCTGACCGACAGGCCGGCATCGGCGATGGCAGTCTTCAGGGTGGCAATATCCGCCGACGTTGGGTGGTGGATGGCGGCGGGTAACGGATCCTGCCAGATCAGGTCTTCTTTCGGCACTTCCGGCCCGAGGTAGCGGGATTTCGGCCCCATATCGCGGTGGATCAGTTTGAACCAGGCGCGGGCAAAGGCTTCGTTAAAGGCCTGCGGATCGTTGAGGAAGCGACGGGAAATTTTGCCAAATTCCGGGTCGAAGCGCAGCGTCAGGTCGGTAACCAGCATGGTCGGCTTGCGTTTTTTCTCCGGATCGAACGGATCGGGGATCAGATCCGGGGCGTCTTTGGCTTCGAACTGAATAGCGCCTGCCGGGCTGCGGGTCTGGACCCATTCGTATTTGAACAGGTTCTCGAAGAAGTAGTTGCTCCACTGGGTCGGAGTCTGTGTCCAGACCACTTCCAGACCTGAGGTGATGGCATCGGAACCGGCGCCGCTGCCAAAGCTGTTAGCCCAGCCGAGGCCCTGCGCTTCAATCGGAGCAGCTTCAGGTTCTGCGCCGACGTGAGTCGTCACCGCTGCGCCGTGCGTTTTACCGAGGGTATGCCCCCCGGCGATCAGCGCGACGATCTCTTCATCGTCCATCGCCATATTGCCGAAGGTGGCGCGAATGGCAGCGGCAGCGGAGAGCGGGTCGCCGCTGGCGTTCGGGCCTTCAGGGTTTACGTAGATCAGACCCATTTCGGTGGCGCCCAGCGGTTGTTGCGCCAGGCTTTCCGGGTGACGATGTTCGAGCCAGGCTTTTTCATGGCCCCAGTCTACGTCCAGATCCGGTTCCCAGACATCTTCACGACCGGCGCCAAAACCGAAGGTCCGGAAACCGGCGTTTTCCAGCGCGACGTTACCGGCCAGCATATAGAGGTCCGCCCAGGAGATTTTCTGACCGTATTTTTGTTTTATTGGCCACAGCAGGCGGCGGGCTTTATCGAGGCTGACGTTATCCGGCCAGGAGTTCAGCGGCGCAAAGCGCTGCTGTCCGCGGCCTGCGCCGCCGCGACCGTCAACGGTACGGTAGGTGCCCGCACCATGCCAGGCCATACGAATAAACAGCCCGATATAGCTGCCCCAGTCTGCCGGCCACCACTCTTGCGAATCGGTCAGCAGCGATCTCAGATCTGCCTTCAGCGCGGCATAGTCGAGTTTTTTAAACTCTTCACGATAGTTAAAGTTTTCGCCGAGGGGATTTGAGCGGTTGGAATGCTGGTTCAGCAGGTCCACGCGAAGTTGATTAGGCCACCAGTCGCGGTTGGCGGTGCCGCCACCGGCACTTTGTGTGGGCTTCCCTGTGTGAAAAGGGCACTTCCCGGCGGATGCGTTGTTAGATGAATCGTTAGACGTGCTCATATCAGGCTCCGTTTGCTTTTGTGAATGCCATTACGATATACACTGCAACCAATAAGTGATACTTGAAAGAATCTACGGAATTAATAGTTATATCCTTTTAACAACAGGCAATAAAGAAATCCATGAAATATTTGTGGGTTAAAGCCAAAATACGTAAAGCCGCTTACGTAGGCTGCCGTTTGCTAATCAGTATAGGACACTGTCGCGAGGCGTCTGGCGATAAAATCAGCGGTTGAAAAAATGCTAAGCGGGTGAATTCTGGCCATTTACTGGCCGCTGTCGTTACCGCGATAAATAAGGTTATCGCGGTTGATCGCCTGCGTTTCTGTCACCCGGCGGTGGTTGCAAAATGTGCCCGGCTCCAGTTTTCGCTTTATTGCCTGCGGCGGCTTGTCCGCCGCACAGGTTGCCTGCACTAAATCTACACATTGCCCTAAAACCACTCCCCATTATGGTGTGATGTCACGCCGCATCCAGCTATCTTACTGAATTAAAGATAATAATTTCCTGGCATGCACTTTGCAAAAACAAGCAAGAAGGCAGCGCAACAGACAATTAAGATGATCCAATAGCTGGCTAGGGTTCCGGTTCACGCAGGTGAATGTCTGGTCCGAGAGCTGGCGACCTCTGCGAGGTTACACGGCGGGACAAAAGCCCGGGAGACAGCAGCACCGTCAGGTGTCGCGCTGCTCCTGTTTTTGTGCCAACCAGAGGTTCATAATGAAGACATCCCGCGTAATCCGCTCTTTCATGCTGTCGCTGGCGCTACTGGCCAGTTTCCCTTCCTTTGCCGCCGTAAAAAAAGAGTTCAACGTCTGCTGGACTATCTATGCCGGCTGGATGCCCTGGGGCGCCATCAGCAATGAAAAAATCATTGATAAATGGGCCGCGAAATACGGCATCAAAATCAATATCGTCCAGCTCAACGACTATATCGAGTCAATCAATCAGTACACCGCCGGCCAGTTTGATGGCTGCACCATGACCAACATGGACGCGCTGACGATCCCCGCAGCGGGTGGCGTCGATACCACCGCACTCATTACCGGCAGCTATTCCGACGGCAATGACGGCGTAGTACTCAAAGGTACCGGTAAAACGTTGGCCGATCTGAAAGGCATGCAGGTCTATCTCCCTGAGTTGTCGGTTTCTCACTATCTGCTGGTTCGCGGTCTGGAGAAGGCTGGTCTGCAGGAGAAAGATGTCAAAGTGGTGAATACCTCCGATGCCGATATTGTCTCCGCTTTTGGCACCCGCAGCGTCCGCGCTGCGGTGGCGTGGAACCCGCAGCTGTCGGCGATTAAAAAGACGCCGCAGACCAGCGAAGTCTTTAGCTCGGCGCAGGTTCCCGGTGAGCTTATCGACATGATGGTGGTCAACACGCAAACCCTAAAAGATAACCCCGCGCTGGGCAAAGCCCTGACCGGAGCCTGGTTTGAAATGATGGACAAAATGCATGCCGGAGACGTCCAGGTGTTGAACGCGATGGCGGCAGATTCCGGCACCGATCTTGCGGGCTACCAGGCGCAGTTGAAAACGACCCACCTGTTCTGGACTCCAGGCGAAACCCTGACGTTCATCTCCAGCCCGGAGCTGGCAAAAACTATGCAGCGGGTGGCGCAGTTTTCGTTTGATAAAGGGCTGTTGGGTGAAGGGGCACAAAGCGCCGACTTTATTGGCATGCGCTTCCCCGGTAACGTCACCGTCGGCGATAGCGCGAATACCCGACTGCGCTTCGACGATAGCTACCTGAAAATGGCCGCTGCCGGCCAGCTGTAATCATTGATGACGGGAGTGAATGCCATGCGCCAAATTAACCGCCATCCACAGCAGGGCATGCGGCTGATGCTATTGCTGTTGCCCTTTGTGTTGCTGATCGCCGCCTGGTTTATTGGCTCCGCTATTCGCCTTGAAGCTAACCCGCAGGACAAGCTGTTGCCCGGCCTGTCGCAGATGGCGGCGGCCGTCGAACGGATGGCGTTTACGCCGGACAAACGCAGCGGCGAATACCTGCTGTGGGGCGATACGCTGATCAGCCTGACCCGCCTGCTCATCGGGCTGGCAGTGTCGGCGCTGCTTGGCCTGAGCATCGGGATCGTTGCAGGGGTGTTTCCGCTTTATCGCGCGGCGCTGTCGCCATTGATGACCGTGGTCTCAATGGTGCCGCCGCTGGCGATCCTGCCGGTGCTGTTTATCGTCTTCGGTCTCGATGAGCTCTCTAAGGTGATGCTGATTGTGATTGGCATCACGCCGATGCTGGCACGTGACCTTGAACAGCGGGCGCGGGAAATCCCGGCGGAGCTGTTTATCAAAGCCCAAACCCTCGGCGCCAACAGCTGGACGGTGGTCCTGCGGGTGGTGCTGCCTCAGTTGCTGTCTCGCCTGATTACCTCGCTGCGTTTGCTGCTCGGATCGGCATGGCTGTTCCTTATTTCGGCGGAGGCCATTTCCGCCACCGCCGGACTGGGTTACCGCATCTTCCTCGTACGGCGCTATATGGCGATGGACGTGATCATCCCCTATGTGATCTGGATAACCCTGCTCGCCTGGCTGATGGATCTGGGGCTGCGCCAGCTACATAAAGTCTGCTTCCCGTGGGCCGAAGGAGGCCGGACATGAGTTTTATCCGCATCAACAATATCTGGCAGGAGTATGGCGACCATGTGGTGCTGGAACGTATCAACTTAGAGGTTAAAGAGGGGGAGTTCTGTTCGATGGTGGGGGCCTCCGGCTGCGGGAAATCCACCTTCTTGCGTCTGCTGCTCGGGCAGGAGAAACCGACCCGGGGCGCAATTACGCTCGATGGTCAGCCGCTGGCAGCTGAGCCGGATCGCAGCCGTGGCGTGGTGTTTCAACGTTATTCAGTCTTTCCGCACCTCAGCGTGCTGGATAACGTGATCGTCGGCCTGGAACTGCCGTCTTCGCCGTGCCTCGGTCGTCTGTTCGGTGCCCGTAAACGCGCTATCCGCGAGCAGGCGGCGCAGATGCTGGACAAAGTCGGGCTCTCCCACGCCCTTGACCGCTACCCGGCGCAGTTGTCCGGCGGCATGCAGCAGCGGCTGGCAATCGCCCAGGCCTTTGTGATGCAACCGCGGGTTCTGCTGCTTGACGAACCTTTCGGCGCACTCGATCCCGGTATTCGCAAAGATATGCACGCGCTGCTGCTCCAGTTGTGGAGCGAGACGCGGATGACGGTCTTTATGGTCACTCACGATCTGGCCGAAGGGTTCAACCTCGGCACTCGTCTGCTGGTCTTCGATAAGGTACGCCACGACCCGCAGGCCCCTTACGCCTACGGTGCACGCATTACTTACGATATTCCGCTGAATGAGACCCGGATGTCGCAAATGCTCGGCACCGGCACCGATAACAATGTTTACCCCTTAAGGAGATAGTCCGATGACAGCGCTTTTTCATACCTCACCGAGTCTGCGTGAAGAACTTTTGCCGGGCGGGGGGCATACCTCGTTTGTGCTGCGCCGTGGTCAGATTTTGCGTCTGAGTGATATCGACGGCGGAGCGAACGTCAGCTTGATGATGCTCAACCCGCACGAGAAAAGCGAGCGCCTGAACCTGCCGGATACTCTCAAGGGGCAACACACCGCGCGGCTGACGACCGGACACTGTTTCTATTCCGATATGGGACGAGTGCTGGCGGGCATCATCGCCGATAGCTGCGGCTGGCACGATCCGTTCGGCGGCGTACTGAATGCGCAAGAGACGGAGGAAAAATATGGCGCGGGCCGCTACCAGGAGCTGCGCAACGCCTTCCATCGTAACGGCACCGATAATCTGCTGGTCGAAATGGGCAAATGGGATCTCGGTCTGGAGGATCTGCTGATGGTGGTTAACTTGTTCAGCAAAGTCACCGTCGACAGCGAAGGACGCTTTCAGTTTTGTACAGAGCACGCCGCTCCTGGGCGCTACGTCGAACTGTTCGCGCCGATGGACGTGCTGATGGTCCTGACTGCATTGCCGCATCCGATGGATCCGTCGACCGAATATGCCCCGCACCCGGTTCAACTGAGCTGGTATCTGGCCGACGATGAACAGGCGGCGATTGAATCGCTGTTTACGCGCGATGAAAACCAGCGCGCCTTCACCAACACCCAACTGTTCACCCTTTGAGGAGTCCACGATGAGCCTTGTGACCAGTACCCGTAACCCCGACGATGCCGTCTATCGCCACGTGATTCCTGCGGGCGAACCCTGGCTGTTTGAAATCAAAGCCGGGCAGACCCTGCGTCTGCTCGACCTTGAAGGCAATCAGGCGATCGATACTCTGTTTTACTGCGCTGACAGCCCGCGCGAACGTTACGATGCGCAGCGCACGCTGCGCCGCCAGGGGAATGCCTACCTGACAACCGGCAGCGTACTGTACTCGAACCTTGGGAACCCACTGTTGACCATTGTGGCCGATACCTGCGGGCGGCACGACACCCTCGGCGGAGCCTGCGCGCAGGAGAGCAACACCGTGCGCTATGCGCTGGATAAACGCTACATGCACAGCTGCCGGGATAATTTTCTCTGCGCCTGCCTGCATGACGGCCGGCTGCATAAGCGTGACATCGGCGCCAATATCAACTTTTTTATGAACGTCCCGGTGACGGAAGCTGGCGGCCTGACCTTTGAAGACGGGATCTCGGGCGCCGGGAAGTACGTCGAGCTGCGCGCAGAGCGCAATGTTATCGTGCTGATTTCCAACTGCCCGCAGCTCAATAACCCCTGCAATGGCTGGAATCCGACCCCGGCGGAGGTGCTGGTATGGGACTGACCCGTTGGCAGCGCTGGCGTCTGCTGGTCTGGCGCCTGTTTGCCGTTCGCGCCGACCGCCTGTTAAGCACACCATCGCGCAAGCCCTGAATACTTGCGCGCCTCGGGGACGGCCCCGGGGACGTCGAATTTTTTTGCGGGACGACCCGCCACGACGTGAGTCCCTTGTATGTTCAAAACCTTACTGATTGCTAACCGCGGCGCCATCGCCTGTCGGATTCTGCGTACCCTGCGCGCGATGCAGGTGAAAGGCGTGGCGGTCTATTCCGATGCGGACCTCAGCAGCCTGCATATTCGTGAAGCCGATGAAGCGATCGGTCTCGGTGACGGTCCGGCGGCGCAAACCTACCTGATGACAGAAAAAATCATCGCCGCCGCCTTAAAAAGCGGGGCTGAGGCCATCCATCCCGGTTACGGTTTTTTATCGGAAAATGCTGTCTTCGCCGAGGCCTGCGAAGCCGCCGGGCTGGTGTTTGTTGGCCCGACGCCGGAGCAACTGCGCACGTTTGGCCTGAAACACACCGCCCGGGCGCTGGCAAAAGCGCAGGGCGTGCCGTTGCTGGAGGGGACCGGTCTGCTGGCCGACAGTATCGAAGCGTGCCGGGCGGCGGATACCATCGGCTACCCGGTGATGTTAAAAAGCACCGCCGGGGGCGGCGGCATCGGGATGCGCATCTGTCGCGACGCCCACGAGCTGGCGGATGCTTTTGACGTCGTCCAGCGACTGGGGCGGAACAACTTTAGCGACGCGGGCGTGTTTGTTGAGAAATACATTGAGCGCGCGCGCCATCTGGAAGTGCAGATATTTGGCGACGGGCAGGGCGACGTCATTGCGCTTGGAGTTCGCGACTGCTCGATACAGCGCCGCAATCAGAAAGTGATTGAAGAGACGCCGGCGCCCAATTTACCCGTCGGAATGGCGGAAGCCCTGTGTGCGGCGGCAGTCGCGCTGGGCAAAGCGGTCAGCTACCGCAGCGCCGGGACAGTCGAATTTGTCTATGACAGCGCCGCGCGGCGCTTCTATTTTCTCGAGGTGAATACCCGGCTCCAGGTGGAACACGGTGTTACCGAGCAGGTGTGGGGCGTCGATCTGGTTCATTGGATGGTGGCGTTGGCGGCCGGTGATTTACCGCCGCTCACCACGCTGCTGGCCGACCTGAAACCACAGGGGCACGCCATCCAGGCGCGTATTTATGCCGAGGATCCGGGTCGACAGTTTCAGCCATCTCCGGGGCTGCTGACTGAGGTGGTTTTTCCGCCTGCGGATGGCGAGACGCTCCGTGTCGATCGTTGGGTGGAGGCCGGCTGCGATGTACCGCCATTTTTTGATCCACTGCTGGCCAAAATGATCGCCTGGCGGCCAACCCGCGATGAGGCTATCGCCGAACTGGACCGGGCGCTGGCGAACACCCGCCTGTATGGTGTGGAAACCAACCGCATCTATCTCCAGCAGATTCTGACCTTTGATCCCTTTACGCTGGGCGAGCCCTGGACCCGTTGCCTGGAACAGTTGAGCTATCGGACCGCGACCGTCGAGGTGCTCAGTGCCGGGACGCAGACCAGTGTCCAGGATTATCCTGGACGACTGGGCTACTGGGCTGTGGGCGTACCGCCGTCGGGACCGATGGACGATCGCGCGCTGCGTCTCGGCAACCGGCTGCTGGGTAACCTTCCGGGCGCGGCGGCGCTGGAAATCACCCTCAGCGGACCCACGCTAAAGTTTCATTGCGCAGCCCGGGCGGTGGTGAGCGGTGCCTGCGTTTCGCTCACCGTTGACGGTAGAGCGCAAGAGATGAACCGCGTATTCCGTATCCCAGCCGGGGCGACGCTGAAAATCGGTGCCATCGAAGGGGCGGGAGTCAGGAGCTACCTCTGTCTGCGCGGCGGTATCCAGGTGCCGGAATATCTGGGCAGCAAAAGCACCTTTACTCTTGGGCAGTTTGGCGGCCATGGCGGACGGGCGCTGCGCAGCGGAGATGTTCTGCATCTGGCGCCCGATGGCGAGGGGGAAACCGGCGCCGCGCTACCTGTTGCGCTGGTGCCACCGCTGGCAACGGTGCGTACCCTGCGGGTGATTTACGGTCCGCACGGTGCGCCGGAATTTTTTGCCGCAGACTACATCGACACCTTTTTTGCCACCGACTGGGAGGTGCATTTTAACTCCAGCCGTACCGGCGTGCGGCTGATCGGCCCTAAACCGCTGTGGGCTCGCGACAGCGGTGGCGACGCAGGGCTGCATCCGTCAAACATTCACGATAACCCTTACGCCGTCGGCGCGGTCGATTTTACTGGCGATATGCCGGTTATTCTAGGCCCGGATGGCCCGAGTCTCGGCGGTTTCGTCTGCCCGGTGACGGTGATTGAGGCCGATCTCTGGCAACTGGGGCAACTGAAAGCCGGCGACAAGGTGCGGTTTGTCGCCGTGGATCTGTCCACGGCCCGTCGACTGGCTGCAGGCTACCGGGAGGAGCTGGCGACGCTGGAGGCAATGCCCGTGGCGTGGCAACCCGCGCGGCTAACTTCCCCAGTGGTGATGAGCTGCGGAGAGGCGGATAAGCGTCTGGTGGCCCGTCTTTCCGGTGATACCCATCTGCTACTGGAAGCGGGCGAGGCGGAGCTCGATCTGGTGCTGCGCTTTCGTATTCATGCCCTGATGCAGGCGCTGGAGAGCCAGGCCCGACCGGGGGTGATTGACCTGACGCCGGGTATTCGCTCTCTGCAAATTCATTTCCAGCCGGAAACCCTGACGCCTGACGCGCTGTTAAGCTGGGTGAGCGCAGAGTGGGCGGCGGTGTGCGTCAGCGACGATCTGCAGGTACCGACCCGGGTGGTGCATCTGCCGCTGTCGTGGGACGACCCTGCCTGTCGCACCGCTATCGATAAATATATGACCACCGTGCGGCGTGACGCGCCATGGTGCCCGAGCAACCTCGAATTTATCCGCCGGATTAACGACTTACCGGACGAACAGGCGGTATGGCAGACGGTGTTTGACGCCAGCTATCTGGTGATGGGGCTGGGCGATGTTTATCTCGGCGCGCCGGTGGCGACGCCGCTCGATCCGCGTCATCGTCTGGTGACCACTAAATACAATCCGGCACGGACCTGGACGGCGGAAAACTCGGTGGGGATCGGCGGGGCCTATCTGTGCGTCTACGGTATGGAAGGACCTGGGGGCTACCAGTTTGTTGGTCGTACGCTGCAGATGTGGAATCGCTATCATGAGGTTGCCGACTTCGCCGGTAAACCCTGGTTGCTGCGCGTTTTCGACCAGCTGCGTTTTTACCCGGTTTCTGCCGAGGAACTGCTGCAGATCCGCCGCGATTTTCCGCTTGGCCGCTATCCGCTGCGCATTGAGCACAGCACCCTGCGGCTGGCGGAGTATCAACAGTTTCTGCAGCGGGAAGCCGTAAGCATTGACGCATTTCGCCAACATCAGCAGCGGGCCTTCAATGAGGAACGCGAGCGCTGGATAGCCAGCGGCCAGGCGCATTTCGATAGCCAGGAGGTGGCGGCTGAAGTGGATGACGAAGCACCTCTGCAGCGCGGGCAGCAGGGCGTGGAGAGTCCGATCTCCGGCAACCTGTGGCAGGTGCAGGCCGCCGTGGGGAGTCATGTTCGCGCTGGCGACGTTCTGGTGGTGCTGGAGTCAATGAAAATGGAGATCCCGCTACTGGCACCGTGCGACGGCGTGGTGCAACAGATGAATTTTCAGCCTGGGGCGTCGGTACGCGCCGGGCAACGTGTGGCGGTGATCATGGAGGAGAACGTATGAGTCAGCCAACCTTTGATTTACGCCTTGCGACCCTCGCAGAGGCTTACCGACGCGACGAATTGACCCCGCGCACGCTGCTGGCCGAACTCCGCCAGAAGGCGCAGGTGTTGAATCCGGAATATCAGCTGTTTATTCATATCCTGACGGCGGAAGAGCAGGAGCCCTGGCTGGCGGCGCTGGATACGGTTACACCGGAGTCGCTACCACTGTACGGCGTGCCGTTTGCCATCAAAGATAATATCGATCTTGCGGGAATTACCACCACCGCTGCCTGTCCGGCTTTCGCCCGCACCGCGACTGAGGATGCCACTATCGTGGCCCAGTTGATCGCCCTTGGCGCCATCCCGGTCGGCAAAACCAATCTCGATCAGTTCGCCACCGGCCTGAACGGAACGCGTTCGCCCTATGGCCGCTGTCGTAACGCATATCATGCGGACTATCCTTCCGGCGGCTCCAGTGCGGGTTCCGCACTGGCGGTGGCGCTCGGGGTTGCCAGCTTCGCCCTCGGCACTGACACCGCGGGCAGCGGGCGGGTTCCGGCTTCGCTCAATAACCTGACGGGACTGAAGGCCAGTAAGGGGCTTATCTCGACCGCCGGAGTGGTGCCGGCCTGTCGGACCCTTGACTGTACGACATTCTTTACCGCCACGGCCGACGAGGCCAGCCAACTGCTGGCCCTGACCGCACGGCCCGATCCGCGAGATGCCTACAGTCGCCGTAACCCGCAGTGGAACAGCCGTCAGGCGTTTGGCGCCCCGGCGCCTGGGTTTCGCTTCGGCGTGCCGCAGACCCTGAATTTCCTCGGCTGTGTGCAGAGCGAGTCGCTGTTTATGCAGGCGAAAGCACGGCTGATCGCTCTTGGCGGAGTACCGGTCACTCTCGATATGACGCCGTTTCTCGCCGCCGCGCGCTTGCTGTATGACGGCCCGTGGGTCGCAGAACGTTATGCGGTGGTGGGGCCGTTGATTGCGCAGCAGCCTGACGCGGTGCTGCCGGTGATTCGCGACGTGCTGGCGAAAGCGCCGGATACCGATGCCGTGGCCACATTCCGGGCAATGTACCAGTTGCAAGAGTACAAGGCGCAGTGTGATGCGTTGCTGGAGACCCTGGACTGTGTGCTGACGCCAACCTACCCGCGCCCGGTGACGCTGGCTGAACTGGCGGCAGAGCCGGTGCAGCGCAATGCCGATCTGGGCTACTACACCAACTTTATGAACCTGCTGGATTATGCGGCGGTGAATGTGCCGGTCGGTTTTCTGGCAAACGGATTGCCCTCCGGCGTCACCTTGTTTGGCCGGGTTTTCACCGACCAGTACCTTCTCGGTGTGGCCGATGCTTTCCAGCGCGTACAGCCACTACCGCTGGTCGGCGGGAGCCTGCTGACCGCATCTTTGCCTGCCGCCACCGGCAGCCACGATCGCATGGCGCTGGTAGTCTGCGGTGCCCATCTTGACGGCCTGGCACTGAACGGTCAGCTGCGGGAGCGG
Source organism: Raoultella sp. T31 (assembly GCF_002806725.1). NCBI lineage: Bacteria > Pseudomonadati > Pseudomonadota > Gammaproteobacteria > Enterobacterales > Enterobacteriaceae > Klebsiella > Raoultella sp. T31. Next base: position 58,721 of record NZ_PIBO01000013.1, on the reverse strand, counting down.
GGCGGGCATTTGCTGGCGGCCATGCACAGCGCCCCGCATTATCGGCTGTATGCGCTGGCCGACGGGCGCCGTCCGGGGATGGTGCGTGACGAAAACGACGGCGCGGCCATCGCCGTGGAGGTCTGGGATTTGCCCTCGTCTGAGCTGGGTTCGCTGCTGGCGGCCATTCCCGCCCCGTTGGGACTTGGCAAGGTCGAACTGTCCGATGGGCGCTGGCTGAGTGGTTTTATCTGCGAAGGATACGGTCTGCAGGGGGCCACCGACATTACCGGCTACGGAGGCTGGCGGGCCTGGCTGACCCACGGCTAACCCCTGGGCCTCTGTCTAATCCCGGGACAGAGGCCGTTTTGTGACAAGGTCACATCCTTTTTCATCTCCGGGTTTCTGCTATTGTCTTCCGGGCACCTAACATGCTGAAACATTTCTGCTAAATCATTAGCAACCTTTCTGTAGGGCTGGCGCGTCGATAACGCTATTCTGCTCCGCTTTTTATTTTTTCTTTTTATTCAAACTCAAGTGAATTGCCGCTAATGACCCTATTGAGAGATGAAATTCGCGATCACTCAGCGGAAGAGATGCTGTTTATTCGTCGTGCCGCGATCGCGTTTCTACTGGTGGTGGTCTGCTTTGGCGTGCTGGTTTTTAACCTCTATCGTTTACAGGTTGAGCAGCACGATTTCTATCAGACCCGATCGAATCAGAATGACATTAAAATGCTGCCTATCGCGCCAAGTCGTGGGCTTATTTTCGATCGCAACGGTATCCCGCTGGTACAGAACATCACCCTGTACCGCCTGCAGGTGATCCCGAGCAAAATTACCGATATGACCGCGTTGCTGAACGCGTTGACGCCGATCGTCGATTTGACCCCCGATGATATCGCCAGCTTCCGCGACGATATGCATCACAACAGTCGTTACAAGCAGGTGACGCTGAAGTCGGCCCTGAGCGATGTTGAAGTGGCGCGGTTTGCGGTGAACGAGTTTCGTTTTCCTGGCGTCACCGTGGAGAACTACCAGCAGCGTGACTACCCCTATGGCGCCCAGCTGGCGCACGTGGTCGGCTATGTGTCGAAAATCAACGATAGCGATCTGCAACGACTGGCTAAAAACGGCGAGTCGGAGAACTATGCCGCGGACCATAATATCGGCAAGCAGGGTATCGAAGGCTATTACGAAAAAGAGCTCCACGGCATGACCGGTTATCAGGAGGTGGAAGTCGATAACCACGGGCGCGTGGTGCGTCTGCTCAAAGAGGTGCCGCCGGTCGCCGGGAAGAATATCTACCTGACGCTGGATCTGCATTTACAGCAGTATATTGAAGGGGTACTGAAGGGCCAGCGGGCGGCGGTGGTGGTGGTTGATCCGCGCGACGGTGGCGTGCTGGCGATGGTTTCCAGTCCCAGCTATGACCCGAATCCCTTCGTGAAGGGAATTGGCTATAAGGCCTACCGTTCTCTGCTTGATAATCCGGACCGCCCGCTGATTAACCGCGTGACCCAGGGGCTCTATCCGCCGGCATCGACGGTAAAACCCTATATGGCGCTGTCGGCGCTTTCCGCTGGCGTGATTACGCCTACCACCACCTTTTTCGGCGCGCCGACCTGGACGCTGCCCGGTACCCAGCGCCGCTACCGCGACTGGCTGAAAACCGGTCACGGGATGTTGAATGTGACCAAGGCGATTGAGGAGTCGGCGGATACCTTCTTCTATCAGGTGGCCTTTGAAATGGGCATTGACCGCATTCACAGCTGGCTGAGCAAGTTTGGCTACGGGCAGTTGACGGGGATTGATTTGAATGAAGAGTATGCCGGAGTGTTGCCGAGCCGCGAGTGGAAGCAGAAGGTGCACAAAAAACCGTGGTATCAGGGGGATACGATTTCGGTCGGCATCGGCCAGGGCTACTGGATCGCCACACCGGTCCAGATGGTCAAGGCCCTGACGACGCTTATCAACAACGGCAAGGTAAAAAATCCTCATCTGCTCTATTCCATGAAGCGCGGCAATAAAGTTGAACGCTATCAGCCGCCGGATAATACGCCGCAGGTGGGCGACCCGAAATCGCCGTACTGGGGCATCGTGCGCAACGGGATGTATGGTATGGCTAATTTGCCAAACGGCACCGGTTATAAACTGTTCCATACCGCGCCGTATCAGATTGCCGCAAAATCCGGTACCTCACAGGTCTTCAGCCTGAAAGAGAATCAGACCTACAATGCGAAGATGATCCCGGTCAGATTACGCGACCATATTTTCTATACCTTGTTTGCCCCGTATCAGCATCCAAAGGTGGCGATGGCGCTGATTCTGGAAAACGGCGGCGGCGATGGCGTTGTCGCCGGGCCGACGGCGCGTGCTATTCTTGACCACATCTTTGATCCAGCCAACGCCCCGGATGTGGCGCAAGGGGCTGAAACCGGCGTTCCGCAGATAGACAGCGCCGACGCGCAGTAGCGGCGAGTCGTGGCGGAGAGTATCGCCCGGCGCGGGCATGGCTTCACCTTGCCGGCGCCGCGCTTATTCCCGCACGGCGGTCATTCATAGAGATTGGTTATTTGTCGAAACAGCCGCTTTTCTCCATAGTGAAAGAACTGAGGAAAGCATCGAAGGGTAATGGGGTATGGCGTTGAGAAACAAACTTCTTATTGTGCAGACCGGCGCGCCGCCGGCGGAAATTGAGGCTGAACAAGGCGATCTTCCACTGTGGTTTGGTCGGCTGCTTGCGCCCTGGCAGCGGCAGATAGCTACCGTGCGTGTCTATGCGGGGGAAGCGCTGCCGGCTCCGGATAGTCAGACCGTGGCGGTGTTGACCGGCTCATGGGCGATGGTCACCGATCGGCTGGCGTGGAGCGAGAAAACCGCGGCATGGATCCGTTCAGCGATGGCGGTGGAGATGCCATTATTTGGCATCTGCTATGGTCATCAGCTGATGGCCGACGCGCTGGGCGGCGAGGTGGCGTATCATCCGGCAGGGCGCGAAACGGGATGCAAGGCGATTACGCTTTCCGCCGCCGGACGAACGGACCCGCTGTTAAGCGACCGTCCGGCACATTTCCCTGCGCACCTCAGCCATCTGCAAACGGTCGTCAGGCTGCCGCCGGAGGCGACGGTGCTGGGCGCTTCTGAGCACGATCCCCACCAGATAGTGCGCTATGCCCGCCATGCGTTGTCAACGCAGTTCCATCCGGAATTTACCCCTGAGATTGCGCGTTCATTAATCCGCTATCGCGACGACGTGCTGCGGACAGAGGGGATCGACCCGCAGCAACTGCTGGATAAGGTGGAGCCATGTCCGGTTGCCGCAGGAATATTAACCCGCTTCGTGGCCAACTATCTGGAGCCGGATATCTCGCATCCGTAATACGCCGCTGACCGCGCGTCTATGTTTAGGTGACAGTGTCACTTATTTCAGGCGGCAAACCGACGTAAAAAAGCCGATAAGGTGAGTTATCGGCTGTTATCAGGCAACTTTCCCGGCGGGGATTATTGAGCGGGGCGGCCTGTTATTGCCGCCCCGCTTGATGTTACTTCGCCAGCAGTTCCTGCGCGGTGCGTTCCACCAGATTCAGCAGCACCTTCACGTCCTCAAGCGTCACGATCGGGTTCAGCAGCGTCAGCTTCAGGCAGGTCATGCCGTTGTGCTCGGTCACGCCGACGTTGGCTCGCCCGGAGTCGAGCAGCGCATCCCCGACACGTTGGTTGAGCAGGGCGATAGCGGCATCATCGCTGCCGGCCATCTGCGCCGGACGAGAGCGGAACAGCACGCTCGCCAGCTGCGGCTGCATGACCATCTCCAGCGTTGGCTGAGATTTAACATACTCCGCCACGTTTTTCGCCATGGTGACGCCGTGATCGATGATCTCTGCGTACTGCTTCTGCCCCAGCGCTTCCAGACCCATCCACAGCTTCAGCGCATCGAAGCGACGGGTGGTCTGCAGCGATTTGGAAACCAGATTCGGCACGCCGTGTTCTTCATCGAACTCGGAGTTCAGATAGGCCGCCTGATAGCGCATCAGCTCGTAGTGGCGCGCGTCTTTTAACAGGAACGCGCCGCAGCTGATGGTCTGGAAGAACTGCTTGTGGAAGTCCAGGGTAATGGAGTCCACGCACTCAATGCCGTCCAGATAGTCGCGGTAGTGCTCAGAGAGCAGCAGTGCGCCGCCCCATGCCGCATCCACGTGCAGCCAGATCTGATGTTCCGCCGCCACGCCAGCGATAGCACGCAGCGGGTCGATAGCCCCCGCGTCGGTGGTACCAGCGGTGGCGACGATCGCCATAATCTGCTCGCCGTTCGCCTGCGCATCGGCAATTTTCGCTTTCAGGTCGGCCACGTCCATCCGCGCGAATTCGTCGCTTTTCACCGGCGTTACGGCGCGGTAGCCGAGGCCCATCAGCGCCATGTTCTTCTGCACCGAGAAGTGGGCGTTTTCCGAGCACAGCACTTTATACTGACGCACGTCACCCGGCAGACCGTCCTGCTGGATGGAGTGTCCCCGACGAGCGAAGAAGGCATCGCGCGCCAGCATCAGCCCCATCAGGTTGCTTTGGGTACCGCCGCTGGTGAAGACGCCAGCGTCGCCGGCCGGGTAGCCGACCTGCGCGCGCAGCCATTCGATCAGCTTCATCTCAATGATGGTCGCCGACGGGCTTTGGTCCCAGGAGTCCATGCTCTGGTTGGTGGCGTTAATCAGCACTTCCGCCGCCTGGCTTACCACCAGGCTCGGACAATGCAGATGCGCCACGCACTGCGGGTGATGCACCGACAGGCTGTCTTTCAGGAAGTACTCGATAGCCCGTTCAATCGCCGCCTGGTTACCCAGACCCTGCTCGGTGAACTCAAGAGTAATGCGCTCGCGCAGTTCGCTGACGCTCTTACCCTGATACATCTCAGGCTGCTGCAGCCATTGCGCGACGGCCTGGCTAGTCTGGGCGATCGCCTGCTGATAAGCCTCAATACTTTGCGGCGAACCAGCAAGAATCGGATTCAATTTGGACATTGCGGTCACTCGCTCCACTCAGACCGGTTGCACACCGGCGGCCAGCATGGCCTGTTCAAATTTGTCGAGGAAAATTTCCAGCTCGGCGTTGCTGATCAGCAGCGACGGCAGCAGGCGCAGGACGCAGCCGCCACGACCGCCGCGTTCGAGGATCAGACCCGCTTCGAAACATTTCTTCTGCAGCAGGGCGGACAGCGCGCCGTCAGCCGGGTAGCAGCCCATATGATCCTGCTCGCCGTTCGGGTTGACTATTTCGATACCGATCATCAGACCCAGACCGCGAATGTGACCCATGACCGGGAAGCGTTTCTGCATGTCGGCCAGTTTGCCTTTCAGCCACTCGCCCTGGGCGGCCACTTTGTCAGCAATGCCGTTATCTTTCAGATGACGCAGAGTGGTCAACCCGGTGGCCATTGCCAGCTGGTTACCGCGGAAGGTACCGGTATGGTGACCCGGTTCCCAGGCGTCAAACTGCTTTTTGATACCCAGTACGGCCAGCGGCAGACCGCCGCCTACAGCTTTCGACATCACGATGATGTCCGGCTCAATACCGGCGTGTTCGAAGGCAAACAGTTTACCGGTACGGGCAAAGCCAGCCTGAACTTCGTCGATGATCAGCAGAATGCCGTGTTCCTGAGTCACTTTGCGGATGCGCTGCAGCCACTCGACCGGAGCCGGGTTCACGCCGCCTTCGCCCTGAACGGCTTCGAGAATCACCGCCGCCGGTTTACGCACACCGCTTTCCACGTCGTTGATCAGGTTTTCGAAGTAGTAAGTCAGCGCTTTCACGCCCGCTTCACCGCCGATACCCAGCGGGCAGCGGTACTGATGCGGATACGGCATAAACTGTACTTCCGGCATCATGCCGTTGACCGCTTCTTTCGGCGACAGGTTGCCGGTCACCGACAGCGCGCCGTGGGTCATCCCGTGGTAGCCGCCGGAGAAGCTGATGACCGAAGAACGGCCGGTGTATTTTTTCGCCAGTTTCAGGGCCGCTTCCACGGCGTCAGCGCCGGACGGGCCGGTGAACTGCAGGCAGTATTCTTTACCTTCACCCGGTAACAGGGAGAGCAGGTATTCGGAGAAGCGATCTTTTAACGGGGTAGTCAGATCGAGCGTATGTAACGGCAAGCCGCTGGTAATGACACTTTGGATGCTTTGCAGCACATCAGGGTGGTTATGGCCAAGAGCGAGGGTACCAGCACCGGCAAGGCAATCCAGATACTGTTTGTTATCCGCATCGGTTAACCACACGCCTTCCGCTTTTGTGATAGCCAGCGGCAGCTTGCGCGGGTAACTCCTGACGTTCGATTCGAATTCAGCCTGACGGGCCAAAAAGGTTTCGTTGTTAGCGTCCAATAAATTTGCACTTAAAGTATCAATACGGACTTTATCCGTCATCATATCACTCCCACAACCAGCGTTACGGTTGAACTCTGGTTGAATAATTGGTTTAAGAAAATGAATCGCCATTCATAAAGCGCGCACAATATATGGCTTTTTAAATCGTCATTCAATGTTTTATTTATTGAGGTATTTTTACGTTATTTTTACACCGCGAAAATCAATGCTAATGCATTGATTTTAATGGTTTATACGAAGTGTTATAAAACCATTAAAAGTGTAATTCTTAGTGAGGGAAAGCGCCGGGGTTTATTACCGCTTCGCTAAATGAGCTGACGGAAATTCTTCCGTCAGCAGTAAAGTTACTCAATCCAGTTCGACCGCATATTGTGTTAAAGGTGTGATTTTTTTAACCAACTTGTTGTTATATAAAAACTGTTCATAAGCCTCGTAGCGGGCCTTATCCAGCGCCGCAGGCCTGGTGGCAAACAGGGGGGCCGTCTGCTGCCAGGCCTGCTTGTTCAGATCGGTATTCAGCTCCGGATGGGCGGCGGCAAACGCCTGCCAGGTTTCCTGCGGATGGGCACGCAGATAGGCGACACCTTCCTGCAGCGCGGCGAGGAATTTTTTGATTTTGGCCGCATGAATTTCATCGCGCCGCGCGACAATCACCAGCTCATCGTAGGCCGGCACGCCGAAATCTTCGACGTTCATCACCTGCGGGTCTTTACCCTGCAGTTTAAGTTCCAGCGCTTCAATATTACGATAGCCGCCAATCACCGCATCAACCTGGCCGGCCAGCAGGGCGCTGGTCAGCTGGAAATTGACGTTAATCAGCTTGATGCTTTGCGGATCGATATGGGCATGTTGCGCCATCGTCGCCAGCGTAGCCTGCTCGATACCGCTGACCGAGTAGCCGACTTTTTTCCCTTTTAGATCGGCGGGGGTTTTGATGCGTTTATCCAGGGCGATCACCGTGTTCAACGGCGAGTTAATCAATGTACCGACCCGCACCAGCGGCAGCCCCTCATCAGCAAAAAAGTGCACCTGCGGCTGATAGGTGATAGCCAGATCCGCCTGACCGGCGGCCACCAGACGCGGCGGCAGGGCCGGGTCAGACGGCGGTACTATCTTAACGTCCAGCCCTTGCGCTTTAAAGGCTCCAATCTGTTCCGCCACCAGTATCGGCGCGTGGTCCGGGTTAATGTACCAGTCCAGCACCAGGGTCAGCTTTTCGTTGGCCATCGCCTGTCCGCTGATAAACGCGGTTAATGCGACGGCGGTGAAAACGGGTTTACGCATGATTATTCCTTATTCCGGCGTCCAGTTGATCAGCCGGTGTAACAGAGCATCCACTGCCAGCCATAGCACAATGGTCAGCAGCACTAAAATAAACAGCGCCGCAAAGCAGACATCGGTTTGCATGCGCGCATTGGCATTGAGCATCACATAGCCCAGTCCTTCGGCGGACCCGACCCATTCGCCGATGATCGCGCCGATTGGCGCGACGGCCGCGGCCATGCGCAGACCGGAGCCCAGCGCCGGCAGGGCGGCCATCAGGCGGACATGGCGGAGCTGCGCCCCTGAGGAGGCGCCCATTGTTCGAGCCAGATCGAGGTAGTCGTGATTAACCCGCCGCAGGCCGTCAAAAAATGCCGACGTCACGGGGAAGAAAATCACCAGAACCGCCATCATCACTTTGGCGCTCATCCCGAAGCCAAACCACAGCACCAGCAGCGGGGCGAGGGCGAACACCGGAATCGCCTGACTGGTCAGCACCAGCGGCATCAGCCAGCGCTGTAGGCGCGGTGATATCATCATGCACAGGGCCAATACCACCCCGAGCAGCACCCCGAGTGCCAGACCACTGAGGATCTCGCTCAAGGTAACCAGCGCGTGCCAGCCCAGCCAGCTGCGGTTGTTCCACAGGGCGGCAGCCACCGCCGATGGCGACGGCAGCAGGAACGCCGGGATGCCGCTGCGACTGAGCAGCCACCAGAACACCAGCAGGCCGCAGAACACCACGCCGCCGCGACAGAGTTTCCCTCTCATCCGTTGGCCCTCATCAACTGTTGCAGCAGCTCTGCCTGGCCCAGCAACAGCGCCGGATCGTCAGGCGCCCGCGGCGGTATCCCCGCCAGGTGATGGGAATCATCGATGCCGCCGGGCGGTGGTGCGAGCACCAGCAGGCGATGGCTGAGCCGGCAGGCTTCCATCGGGTCGTGGGTAATCAACACCACGGTACGCTGAGTCAGCAGTTCCGCCGCCAGCGTCTGGATACGCGTGCGGGTAAGGGTGTCCAGCGCCGAAAAAGGCTCATCCATTAACACGATCGGCCGATCTTCATACAGCGTGCGCGCCAGCGCCGCCCGCTGACGCATGCCGCCGGAGAGCGAGGCCGGACGATCGTTGGCGCAGTGGCTGAGCCCCACCTGCTCTAATAAGGTTGCGACCCGCTGGCGATCGACGCGCTCCCCGCGCAGGCGGGCGCCAAGCGCAACGTTGTCGCGCACGCTCAGCCACGGATAGAGCAGATCTTTTTGCCCCATCCAGGCCAGACGAGGGCCCAGCGGCCGCCCGTCGCTGGCCTGAACCTGACCGTGGGTGGGGGCGGCCAGTCCGGCGATAATTCGCAGCAGACTGGTTTTGCCGGCGCCGCTGGCACCCAGCAGCGAAACCCACTGTCCAGCGGGAATATCGAACGACAGTTTGTCAAAAATGACCCGCGAGCCGAAGCGCAGGCTTAATTCCCGCACGGCAATGGTCGGAGCCATCACCGGGCAACCGCCGCGGCATTCAGCCCCATCTGCCAGAAGTTGGCTTCCAGACGGGTGGCGGTGGTGAAGATGACGCTCAGCTCTGCGAGGCGCGACTCGCCGCCGCGCTGCTGCCAGACGCTTTCCAGCAGGCCGATGGCCGCGGTGACGCCGTCGAGATAGCCCGCATCGCCGTAGTTGCGGATCCAGGAAGCATAGGGGTTGTCGGTGAGTCGGGTGGCCGGGTCGTGGAGCAAACCAAGGCCGATTTCCGCATAGCCAGCCACGCAGGGCATCAGCGCCGCCAGCAGATCGAGCGCATCGCCGGCATGACCGATATCCAGCACGTAGCGGGTGTAGTTCACCGTTTCCGGCGCTTCGCTTTCGGCGGCCATTGTGGCTTCATCCAGCCCCCAGCTCGCGCAATAGCCGACGTGCAGCGGCAGTTCGCCAAGGATCGCGTTCATTGAGGCGGCCGCGGCGCGCATCTCCGGGAGCGTGCGCAGTTTGCTGACCAACAGGGCATAGCACCGGGCAAAGTGGATCAGGAACAGGTAGTCCTGCGTCAGATAGCGTCGGAAAGCGCGTTCGGGCAGGGTTCCCTCGGCAAGCTGGCGGAGAAAGGGATGGGCGACGTATTGTTCCCAGTCACATCCCGCCTGCTGGCGCAGACGACCATAAATACCCTGGGTAAAGATCGGCAGAATCACAGGACCTCCTGATAGCGGGGAGATCCGGGTGTGCGGAAGTATGAACAGGCAATGGCGGTAAACTGGCAAAATTGCCGACCCGTCCCTTCGCTGGCATGACCCAGATCAGGTTCAAAGGGTTCGGCTTACGCCATCTCAGCCCTCACGGGACACCCCTCGGTTGCGCCATGTTATACGGCATTCACTTTTTGATTACAATCCCGGCCGCGGGTGATTTTGCGCCGGTTATGTGACATTGTCACGTTTAATGGTACTTAAATGCTCAGCGGCGGCTGGCTTTGGGTGCGTTTTTAGCTGGCTGTTTGTGCGAAATTAAGCCTATCGGCAAATCACTCAGCAACGGCGGACACCATGCCGGGCCCGGCTTCTGTCATCGACAGCGCCGTTTTGCTTTCCCGATATCCTTCACGTAAGCAAAAAGGAACTATACTTCCGGCGTCTGCATCTCGGTTCTGAACTTTCGACATCATTTCATTAGCTTACGCCGTTGGACTATATTGACGATAAGCGCGTCGTTCAGGGACGTGATGCCTGCTTGCTGGAGGGCTGCATGTTATTAAAAGAGTTAATGATTTTTGATTTACTCACTACGCCTGTCTGGGTGGTTCATCCTTTCAAAGAAGCCGTCGTCTATTGTAATCAGGCCTCCAGAACTCTTAGCGGAGAGATGTCGCTGGATGACATGCGCAAAGGCCCGCTCTCCACCTGTCCAGAGCGCAGCCTGCAGAATTATCTGTACTACTTCAAAAACATTGCTGAAGTATTCGAAGTATGGACCATTCAAACGACGGAGGGTCCGCGTCCGGTTTATTGTAAAACCACCCTGATTAAATCAGCAGAATATGACACTTTAATTCTTTTCGAAGCCGTCAAAATCCTGCAGCAAAATGACGCGGTTAAGGCACACCCCGCACATCATTACAAACGGCGCAGTAATAGTTTCTTCGCGCGATTTTTTATGACCAGTTCCGCCCCGATGCTGCTTATCGACCCTGAACAGGACGGCCGAATTGTTGATGCCAATATCGCCGCGCTGCGGTTTTATAACTACACCGCCGATGAGATGCGCACCCGCCATACCTGGCAAATCAATATCCTGGGAAAGGACGTGCTTCCCGTTATGCACGGCGTGGCAAGCTTGCCCGGTGGCCACAAGCCGCTTAACTTTACCCATATTCTGTCCGATGGCTCTATCCGCTATGTTCAGACTTATGCCGGGCCGGTGGTGCTGAATCATACCCGGTTGATGCTGTGTATTATTCATGACGTTACGGAAGAGGTGCATCTGAAGGCAGAACTTGAATTTGCGGCCACTCACGATCCTTTAACCGGATTACTCAATCGACGTGAGTTTTATCGCATTGTGGATTCCTCGTTATCTCACGCTGAAGGTTTTTGTCTGCTGCTGGTTGATGTCGATAATTTTAAAGCGATTAATGATAACTACGGACATCAAAAAGGCGATGAGGTGCTGCAGGCGATTTCCCGAATTCTTGAGTCCACCGCCAGAATTGAGGACAAAATCTATCGCTGGGGCGGAGAGGAGTTTTTATTATTTCTCCCCGGAGCGTCAATCGCGCCGGCGCTGGCGATGGCGGAAGCGATTCGCCACGCGGTCAGCTGTTACCATACCCCTGAGTACACCGGTACGGTGACGGTCAGCATTGGCGTCGCTGAACATCAAGAGGGGGAAGAGATCAATCAGCTGTTTAATCGCGTCGATAAAGCGCTGTATGCGGCGAAGAAAGAAGGGCGCAATCAAGTGAAGCTGTATCTGGTCGAAAAATATTAAAAACCGGGAGCAAGACAGGTCTGCCGAACATCTTTTTTATTTTTTTAGCAATTTTAGCAATATTTCCGCCGCTCATTCGTCTACCTCAGCACAAGGTTACTTTTCACTACGTTAATGAGGTCATACTGATGAGAGGTTTTGGAATGCACGGATATGAGCGCGATCGCCGCTTCGGTCATCATCGCATGGCTAAGCCGCTGATTATCGGCGTGGTACTGATCGCAATTCTTGGGCTGCTGGTGATGTCGCTGTGGAATGCGCTGCTGCCGGCCATTCTTGGCGTCAAGAGCATTGGTTTCTGGCAGGCGTTAGGTCTCCTGGCGCTGTCGCGTATTCTGTTTGGCGGTCTGGGCTTGCGTCCCGGTATGTTCGGGATGCGGCGCCGGATGCACGAACGCTGGATGAAGATGAGCCCGGAACAGCGCGAAGAGTTTGTTCAGCGCTTCCACCATCGCGACCCGCGTGGGCACTGCGGCTGGCGCGAACGCCGGGAGGAAAAAGCCCCGCCGCAGAACGATGCGGTCAAAACGACGCCAGACGAGTGAGTCAGATGAAAACAGGGGGCGCCGGGGAGTCGCTGTTGCTATCGGCAATCAACGCCTGTCGCTCACGGCTGAGCGCGTTTATTCGCGGCCGGACGCCGGTACGCGACGATGCGGATGATATCCTGCAGGAAGTCACCTGTCAGCTGATGACCGTGGAACAGCCGGTGGAGAACGTGGCGGCATGGCTGTTTCGCGCGGCGCGCAACGAGATGACCGACCGGGCGCGCAAAAAACGCGAGCTGCCCTTAGCGGGCTATGTGAACCCGGATGACTTTCTGCCGGAGGATGAGCTTGCAGAGACGCTGTTTGGCGTACCGCAGACGCCGGAAGAGGAGTATCTGAAAGCGCTGCTGTGGGAGGCGTTGAATCAGGCGCTGTCCGAACTGCCTCCAGCCCAGCGCGAGGTCTTTGAGAAGACCGAACTGCAGGGATACAGCTATAAGGCGCTGGCTGAAGAGTGCGGTGCCAGCGAGCAGGCGCTGCTCTCGCGCAAACATAAAGCCGTGCTCTATCTTCGTACCCGTTTGCGAACCTTCTACGATGAGCTGGTCGGCGGCTGAGTCCGCCGCCCGGCCCGCGCTTTCCCCTTGCGCTGCGCGCCTGACAAAATCCTGAATACCACCACAATATCCCCACCAGGGGATATTTTTATATTTATCCCCTGGTGGGGATATTAAGGGGAGTGGTGCGGAACCGCTCCGGTTGACATTATCCCCGGTAGGGTATAAATAGTGCTTTATCCGCAGAAGAGGATAAGGAGACACGATGAGCCCTCCACCAACGATATACAGCCCGGTTCAGCTGGCAAACTATCTCAAGCTGGTACGCCAGAAAAACCAGTGGACGCAGAGCGACCTCGCGCAGCGAATGGGGATTAAACAGGCCACCGTCTCTAACTTTGAAAATCATCCCGAGAAAACGACGTTAACTACGGTGTTTAAAATTTTACAGTCGCTGGAACTGTCGATGGCGATTTGCGAAAAAAATGCGCCGGATAGCGGCGATAACCGTGATAACCCACAGGATCTGGACTGGTAATGGCCACTCTCGTGACATGGATGAACAATGAGCGAGTCGGCGAGCTTATCAAGCAGGCCAACGGCGCGCATCTTTTCCGCTATGAAGAGGCGTGGATGCGCAATCCTCGCGCCAGGCCGCTCTCACTGTCGCTCCCGCTGCAGTACGGTAACATTACCGACGAGGCGGTGTTTAACTACTTTGACAATCTGCTGCCAGACAGTCCGCGGGTACGGGACCGCATTGTTAAGCGCTATCGGGCGCGTTCAAAGCAGCCGTTTGATCTGCTGGCCGAGATCGGTCGGGACAGCGTCGGCGCGGTGACATTACTCCCGCCAGGAGAAAATGCGCCCCGGGGAGCGTTAAGCTGGGAGCCGCTGGATAACCACGCCCTGGACGCACTGCTGACGGCCTACCGGTCGGATATACCGCTCGGGATGGTCAACGAACATGATGATTTCAGGATCTCGGTGGCCGGAGCCCAGGAGAAAACCGCGCTGCTGAAAATCGGCGAGCAGTGGTGTATCCCGACGGGTACCACGCCGACCACCCACATCATTAAGCTGCCCATTGGCGAAATCAAACAGCCGGATGCGGTGCTGGATCTCAGCGAAAGCGTCGATAACGAATATTTGTGTTTAGCTCTGGCTCGCGCGCTGGGTTTTGCCGTTCCGCAGGCCAGCATTATTCAGACCGCCAGCACCAGGGCGCTGGCGGTTGAACGTTTCGATCGCCGCTGGGCGCAGGAGAAGACGGTGCTGCTGCGTTTGCCGCAGGAAGACCTGTGTCAGGCCTTCGGTATTCCGTCATCGATTAAGTATGAGTCCGACGGCGGGCCGGGCATTCGGGCAATTATGGCTTTCCTGGTTGGATCCAGCGAGGCGCTCCAGGATCGCTACCATTTTATGAAGTTTATCGTGTTTCAGTGGCTGATTGGCGCAACCGATGGCCACGCGAAAAACTTCTCGATTTACCTCCAGCCGGGCGGCGGCTACCGCTTAACCCCGTTCTACGACATTATCTCCGCGTTTCCGCTGCTTGGCGGGAAGGGGCTGCACCTGAGCGATCTCAAGCTGTCAATGAGTCTGAAGGCCAGTAAAGGGCGCAAAACGGAGATCCAGACGCTCTATCCGCGTCACTTTCTCGCCACGGCTAAAGAGGTCGGGTTTGCCCGGCAGCAGATGCTGGAGATTCTGCGCTATTTTGTCGATAACGTTCCCCGCGCGGTTGATGCGGTAAAGGGGACTTTACCGCCTGACTTTTCACAACCGGTGTATGAGGCGATCACCGATCGCTTACTGTGGGTCCATTCACGCTTGCAGAACGCAATGGCGGCGTCGCCGGCGGGCTGAGTGCAGGCCCGGCGTAACTTCCCCAGCGGCTTTTCAGGTAGTTCACCGCCTGCTGGGTCTGCGGCTGGTTGAGATAGTTTTCCCGGAACAGGATAGTCCCCTGGATTTGCGGCATCGACTCGTTCAAATCCAGCTGTTTCTTCAGCTCCGGCACGCCGCCGTTGACCATCCAGTCGGGCTCATTCTTCGACGGTTCGCCGATTTTATACAGCGCCACGCCGATATACAGCCGGGTACCGGTCGGTTTCACCACGTCGGCCCACCATTTCGCCAGCACATCATAGCGGGCCGCGTCACGGGCAAAGGGCCAGTACAGCTGGGGGGCAATGTAGTCGAGCAGACCCTGCTGAACCCAGCTGCGGGTATCGGCGTAAGACTCATCATACGCCGCCGCGCCGCGGGTATCAGAGCCCGCCGGATCGTGGGAGCGGTTACGCCAGACACCCGCCGGACTGACGCCAAACTCCACATCGGGATTGAGCTGCTTGATGGTGCGTGATACCTGGGCTATCAGCTGCTGGGTATTGTGTCGCCGCCAGTCCGCTTTGGAAGCATATCCCTGCCCGTACTGCTGGTAGGTCTGCGAGTCGTTCAGCGCTGAACCCGGCGACTCGGTGTAGAAGTAATCGTCAAACTGCACGCCGTCAACCGGGTAGTGTTCCACCACTTCGGCAACGATGCTGGTTATCCAGTCGCGCACTTGCGGAATCCCCGGGTCGAGGACAAAGCGGTCGCCGGCGGTACGAATCCAGTCGCGATGCAGCACGAAGACGCTGGAGGGGACTTGCGACAGCGTCCCGTTGAGTTCGCTGACGGTTTTTGGCCGGGTGTTCACGGAGACGCGATAGGGGTTAAACCAGGCATGGACCCGCATACCGCGTTTGTGGGCTTCATCGAGCATAAACTGCAGCGGGTCGTAGCCCGGATCCTGGCCGATGTGGCCGGTCAGCATATCGGACCACGGCAAAATTTTTGACGGCCATAGCGCGGTGCCATCCGGTTTGACCTGAAAGAAGACGGTATTGATACCGAGGCTTTGCAGCTTATCCAGTTTATCGGTCAACGCTTTCTGCTGCTGGCGGATACGCAGCGCAGGGTCGCCAGTCGTCACCGAGGCGACCGGCGGCCAGTCAAGACGAGACACCGTTGTCAGCCAGACGCCGCGTACCGGCTCATGGGTTTTGGGGGCATGGGGCTGCTTCTGCGCCGGGGGGAGCGGAGTCACCAGAGAGCCGGGCGGTTTGCCGGAACAGCTCACCAACAGCAGCGCGGCGGCCACAGCCGCGGCGGACAGAGTCACTTTAGAGAGAACAGGGACGCTACGAGAGCAGAAAATCATATTCGTCATCGTTATAGGTCGTTGCGTTGAAGAGGCATTTTCCTACGATTCGAATCCAAGTCAATCAGTGTGTGTATTCTCCCGCTGTTTCCTGGGCAGGACGGGCCCCGGCGGTTGCTTGCGTCGCCACAGCGGCGGGTTGTTATCGCCCCTTTTCCTGTCAGAGGAGGTCCGCTTTCACGATAGGAATAATAAGAGTGAGTTATGAGTGCGTAGCGTGGAATCCGCTGTTAACGCGCCGCTTGTCATGCGTCTTGTTATATTGTTCACAATACCGCAACAAAATTATTCACACTCATGATCATTTTCGCACTTTTGCACCAGGGCAGTGCGCAACGAGTGAAAAGAGCAACTATGTTTAGCTCGCTGGTCGATATGGACGCCGCAGTTCCCGACTCGCCACGTGATGGCAACCGACCTCCTGACTGGTGCTGAAATGCGCGTCAGCCGCAGGCGATAACGGTGTTATCACGCGTTATTGCCATCCATTACCCGGCTGTATGACGCGCCATCTCTCCCTGGCGGGATTTTTGCTTCTTCCACTCTGGCCGTGACGGCACATTGTCAGCCTTCGGCAAACCAAACAGTAATTGATATTTTCCGCGCCATAACCGGGCGCCAGGCTATAAATCGCTGAGGAATATCGAATGTCTCTGAAACTGAAAAAGTTGATGCTTCATGTTGCGATTGCGGGTTGTATGAGCGTGGCATTTTACGCGCAGGCGGATGTGAAGATTGGTGTTGCCGGACCGTTTACCGGGCCGAATGCGACTTACGGCGCCCAGTACTGGAAAGGGGCCTCGCAGGCGGCGGCGGATATTAATGCGGCGGGAGGAATTAAAGGCGAAAAAATTGTGCTGGTTCAGGGTGACGATGCCTGCGAACCCAAACAGGCGGTAGCGGTGGCGAACCGCCTGGTCGATGAGTCCGGCGTCTCTGCCGTGGTGGGGCATTTCTGTTCGTCATCCACCATGCCGGCCTCCGAGGTCTATGACGAGGCCGGTATTCTGACCATCACCCCGGGCTCGACGAACCCGCAAATCACCGAACGCGGTATGAAAGATATGTTCCGTATGTGCGGTCGCGACGACCAGCAAGGGGCGATTGCGGCGAACTATATACTGGATGTGCTGAAGGCGAAAAAAATCGCCGTGATCCACGATAAAGATACCTATGGTCAGGGACTGGCGGATGCCACCCGCGCCGCGCTGGCGAAACGCGGGACGAAAGAGGTGCTGTACGAGGGGCTGTCCCGTGGTGAGAAGGATTTCAATGCGCTGGTCACCAAAATTGGCGCGCTGAAGCCTGACGTCGTCTATTTCGGCGGCTGTCATCCGGAAGCCGGTCCGCTGGTTCGGCAGATGAGAGAACAGGGGGTACAGGCGAAATTCTTCTCCGGCGATTGCATCGTGACGCAGGAGCTGGTGACCGCCGCCGGTGGCCCACAGTTCACTGACGGCGTGCTGATGACCTTCGGTCAGGATCCGCGAACCATTGCGGAAGGGAAAGCGGTGATTGAAAAATTCCGCGCCAGCGGTTTCGAACCGGAAGGTTATACCCTGTATGCCTACGCGTCGATCCAGGCGATCGCCGCCGCCTATAATGCCGTCGGAACCGATAACACCAAAGCCAGCGAATGGCTGAAAAACCACAGCGTCGATACCGTCATGGGCAAAAAGGCCTGGGATGGCAAGGGCGACCTGAAGGTATCGGATTACGTGGTTTATAAGTGGGATGATAAAGGCAAATATCACCAGCTTTAACCGCCATAACTCTCCGCCCCTGAGCAAGGGGCTATTCGCGAAAAGGCAGGCCAGGCTGTTTGCTGCCCGTTTACCGGCAGGATGGTGTCTATGGAAGCGTTCTTTTTACAACAATTGATCAATGGGCTGACGCTGGGCGCCGTATATGGATTAATCGCCATCGGCTATACCATGGTGTACGGCATCATCGGCATGATTAACTTCGCTCACGGCGAGGTGTATATGATTTCGGCCTATCTGTGCGCTATCGGGCTGGCGTTGCTCTCCGGGTTTGGGATTCACTCTTTTCCTTTGCTGATCTTTGCCACGCTGATCTTCACTATTGTGGTGACCGGCGTCTACGGCTGGACTATCGAACGTATCGCCTACCGGCCGTTGCGCAACTCCACCCGCCTGGCACCGCTGATCTCAGCTATCGGCATGTCGCTTATCCTGCAGAACTATGTCCAAATCAGCCAGGGACCCAATCAACAGGGGATCCCGACGCTGCTCTCCGGGGTACTGCGTTTCGAGGTTGGCGACGGCATCGTGCAAATCACCTGGACCAAAATATTTATCCTCGTCGCGGCGCTGGTGGGCATGATTGTCCTGACGTGGATAATCCAGCATACCCGGCTCGGGCGTATCTGTCGGGCGACGCAGCAGGATCGGCGCATGGCCGCCATCCTTGGGATTAATACCGACAGGGTTATCTCATTGGTTTTTGTCATTGGCGCGGCGATGGCCGGTCTGGCTGGCGTGCTGGTGACCATGAACTACGGCACCTTTGATTTCTATATCGGTTTTATTATCGGTATCAAAGCCTTTACCGCCGCCGTGCTGGGGGGGATTGGCTCGCTACCTGGCGCGATGCTCGGCGGTTTACTGCTGGGAGTGGCCGAAGCGCAGTTCGCCGGGCTGGTGAACTCGGATTACAAAGATGTTTTTTCCTTCGCGCTGCTGGTGGCGATCCTGATTTTCCGCCCGCAAGGGTTGCTGGGTCGTCCGATGGTTGCCAAGGTTTAAGGGGGCGAACATGGCTGAAGTGTCCCGTAAGCCGGGGCTGGATATCAGGCGCTGCCTGATCGACAGCATCCTGGCCGGATTGTGCGCGCTGATCGTATTTGGCCCGATCGTGGGCATTGTGCTTAAAGGGTACAGTTACCAACTGTCAACGCAGCGGGTGTTGATACTGGTTGGCATCGTGATGCTCGGGCGGCTGCTGCTCAGTCTGCTGTTGCAAAGTCGCAGCGGTCGCCAGTTCCTCGCCCGCTTTGAAGGAACGCATGATGGCGTATATGTGAGACCCGCGGGCTATCGTTCGCGGCTGCGCTGGGTGATTCCGCTGCTGGTGGTCCTCGCCATCCTGTTCCCGATTATCGCCACGAAATATCTGCTGACGGTGGCCATTCTCGGGCTGATTTATGTCCTGCTGGGACTGGGGCTGAATATTGTAGTCGGGCTGGCGGGTCTGCTCGACCTGGGCTATGTGGCCTTTTATGCCATTGGTGCCTACGGGCTGGCGCTGGGTTATCAGTATCTGGGGCTGGGTTTCTGGGCAATGCTGCCGACAGGCGCCATTATGGCGGCGCTGGCCGGCGCGCTGCTGGGATTTCCGGTGCTGCGCATGCATGGCGATTATCTGGCGATTGTTACCCTTGGGTTTGGTGAAATTATCCGCCTGGTGCTGAACAACTGGGTCAGTTTTACCGGCGGACCGAATGGGGTTTCCGTCCCGGCGCCGACGCTGTTCGGTCTCGAGTTTGGCCGGCGGGCCAAAGACGGCGGGGTGCCCATCCACGAGTTTTTGCACATCAGCTATAATCCCAACCTCAAATTTATCTTTATCTACGCCGTGCTTTGCCTGGTGGTCCTGCTGGTGCTGTTTATTAAGCACCGATTGACGCGGATGCCTGTCGGACGCGCATGGGAGGCGCTGCGTGAAGATGAGATAGCCTGTCGGGCCATGGGACTGAATCATGTGCTGGTGAAACTCTCGGCGTTTATGCTGGGGGCGTCTACGGCGGGGATTGCCGGGGTCTTTTTTGCCACCTATCAGGGGTTTGTTAACCCGACCTCGTTTACCTTTTTTGAGTCGGCGCTGATTCTGGCCATCGTTGTACTGGGCGGTATGGGCTCGACGCTGGGCGTGGTGCTGGCCGCATTTGTCCTGACGGTGGCCCCGGAACTGCTCCGCGGGTTCGACGAATATCGGGTGCTGCTGTTTGGTGTTTTGATGGTGCTGATGATGATCTGGCGGCCGCGTGGGCTGGTACGTACCAGTCGTACCGGGGTGGCGGTACGCAAGGGAGTGGCGCCATGAATGACCATATTTTGCAGGTCGAGCATCTGATGATGCATTTTGGCGGTATTAAAGCGCTCAATGATGTCAATCTTGAGGTCAAAAGGGGGTCGATTACCGCGCTGATTGGCCCTAATGGCGCGGGAAAAACCACGGTATTTAACTGTCTGACCGGGTTTTATCGCGCGACCGGCGGGACGATCAGGCTGCATGCCCGCTCGCGGATGACCGACGTGATTCAGGTACTGGGACAAAAGCTTAATCCGACGGATTTTCTCCATCCTGCCGCGCTGGGATCGCGGCTGTATTACAAAATGTTCGGTGGGGCCCATCTGGTTAACCGGGCGGGGCTGGCGCGGACCTTCCAGAATATCCGGCTGTTTCGTGAGATGTCGGTGATTGAAAATCTGCTGGTGGCCCAGCATATGCAGGTAAATCGTCATTTACTCGCCGGGATCTTCAATACCCGCGGATATCGCAATGCCGAAAGCCGGGCGCTGGATCGGGCCTTCTACTGGCTGGAGGTGGTCGGGATGGCGGATTGCGCTAATCTGCTGGCGGGAACGCTCTCCTACGGGCAGCAGCGGCGGCTGGAGATTGCCCGCGCGATGTGTACCGGGCCCGAGATTATCTGTCTCGATGAACCGGCGGCGGGGCTGAATCCCGTTGAGACTCAGGCGCTAAGTCAGATTATCCGCTTCCTGCGCCAGTATCACGGCGTGACGGTATTATTGATTGAACATGATATGGGGATGGTGATGGCGATTTCCGATCACGTGATCGTGCTCGATCATGGCGATGTTATCGCCCGTGGCGAACCGAAGGAGATTCAGTCGAATATCAGCGTGATCGCGGCCTATCTGGGAACCGATGAAGAGGAGCTTGCCGAATGAGCCAACCGTTGCTGGAATTTCGTCAGGTTGATGTGTTCTATGGTCAGATTCAGGCGTTGAAGCAGGTCTCCTTAACGGTGAAGGAAGGAGAGACGGTGGCGCTAATCGGCGCCAACGGTGCCGGGAAATCGACGCTGTTAATGTCTATTTTTGGTCAGCCGCGCATCGCCGAAGGAGAGATTCGCTATCGCGGCGAGGATATCAGCCGACGGTCCACCCATTTTATTGCCAGTAACGGTATCGCCCAGGCGCCGGAAGGGCGGCGGATTTTTGCCGATATGACGGTGGAAGAAAACCTGCTGATGGGGACAATTCCCGTGGGCAACCGCTATCAGAATGAAGACAAGGCGCGGATGTATCAGCTTTTTCCTCGCCTGGAAGAGCGACGGGCGCAGCGCGCCATGACGCTATCGGGAGGTGAGCAGCAGATGCTGGCGATTGCCAGGGCATTGATGAGCCGGCCAAAACTGCTACTGCTGGATGAGCCCAGTCTTGGCCTGGCGCCGCTGGTGGTCAAACAGATATTCCAGATCCTGCGTGAGCTGACGCAGCAGGGCATGACGCTGTTTCTGGTGGAACAGAATGCGCATCATGCGCTGAAGCTTTCCGACCGCGCCTACGTTATGGTGAATGGTCAGATTCAATTAACCGGAACGGGCAGGGAGCTGTTGAATAATCCGCAGGTGAGGAATGCCTATCTCGGCGTGACCTGATAAGTGACGGTGTCACTATTTCGCGCAATTCAAGCGTACAACTATCCCCCTCCGCCGACGATTTTCCGCCGGCGTTTGCCTTTCTCGCCAGGGCAAGCTGCTGATTTGCGCAGGATAAAGGCGATAAACGTGCTGGCCTTTATTCCGCGGATGCGGGCATACTGAATGACCTTTATCTGCTCAGCGCGCTACCGACGTCAGCGGGACGCAATGCAGGTGCGAAATTCACGCGGGAGAAATGGAATGAACTTACCGGTTGTTGCCGTTATTGGGCTCGGTGCCATGGGGCATGCTTTTGCCAGCAATCTGTTAAAAAAAGGTTTCACCGTTCATGGCTGGAACCGTACCCCTGAGCGGGGTGAGGATTTGATAGCCAGCGGATTAACTCTTCATGCGACGCCGCAACAGGCCGCGGCAGCGGCGGAGGTGATTCTGTCGGTTCTGACCGATGGCGAAGCGACCCTGAATACGATCCGCGAAATAGCTCCGGTTTGCCAGCCAGATGCCGTTTTTTGCCAGATGGGGACGATTGGCGTGGAAGAAACGCAGGAGGCTGTGGATCTGCTGGCGTCGCTTCGCCCATCGATGGTCTACCTCGATGCGCCGGTGTCGGGAACCAAAAAACCGGCGGAGAATGCGCAAATTCTGGTGCTGGCCAGCGGGGATCGTCAGCGAGGGGCGAAGGCCGAGAGCGTCTTTGCCGCAATAGCGCGCGGTACACAATGGTTTGGCGACGCCGGCAACAGTCAGAAAATGAAGCTGGTACTGAACGCCTGGCTGATCACCATGATGGAAGGGGTGGCTGAAAGTACGTTACTGGCGGCGAAATTAGGTTTTACTCCCGAAGCGTTGTGGGGCGCGCTTGACGGCGGCCCGCTGGCGGCACCGTATGTGAAAGCCAAGCTGGAGATGATCGCGGCGAATGATTTTGCTCCGCAGATGCAGCTCAGCCATGCGCTGAAAGATGCGCGGCTGGCGCTTGACGCGGCGGAAGATACCCAGCTGCCGATTCTGGCCGCCATTGCCGACTGCTGGGATGAAGCCGCCGCCGAGGGATTTGCCGGGCGTGACCTGGCGTCGGTCTATGCCTGGCTGGCGGGAAGACCGACTGGCGGACAGTAATGCCAAAAAGAGCAGGGTGCCTGCGTGAATTGTTGTGCATTCCCGGAGTGCTAAAAGCCTGGAATTCACGTAGCGCACGCATTTTTCATTAAATCTTTATAAATCATAATGTCATGCGTAGCGATTCCCGTTTTGGGCACCGCTACGCCGACAAAGCCTGGCGGGCTGACTATTTCACCAGGCTTAACACCCTATCCGACAGCCATAGACTGAAACTGTCGGATAGGGTTAGCCATAGAGACTTACATCAGGATTTACCTTGGGGTTCCATCACAATTGACCCGGACGATGTTATCCATCTCCGGCTTCATGCTCGCAGGCGTCCAGTTAATTAATCCCAAATCGAGTTGGGCATTCGCCGTGGTCGTCAGAATAAATGGCGTATTGGTTTTAGAAAAATCCATATTTTCTTTGAAACAGGTTAACGGAATGCTTAGCGTGACCCATTTATTTAGCGGGAGAGTATTTAAGGTATCATTGATGGCAATGGAGGAGGCGCATGGCCAACCGCACTGCATACCGATTTCCATTTTGCGGTCGGGGTTTTTCTTAAGGCGCAAAGTTACCATCAAGTTACTGTTCGCCTTGAGGTAATTATTCCGGTTGATCCCTTTAACATTGGTTGTCTGTAATTGAACAGAGGCCCCGGTACTCTCGCTGGTCCCCATAAATGTGACCTCACGTGCATCCTGCTGCCTTTTATAATCGACAGGGCGCACGCTAATATACTGCATTGCGGATTTACCGTTTACCGATACCTCAGTACCGGTCCAGTTACTCTCATCTCCCATTCTTAAACGATGCTCTTCGGAAGCCTTTTCACCGAACAGCTCAAGTCGGGTGGTGGCGACTGGCGATTTCTCCATGCTTAACTCCCGGCACCCCAGACGACGCTTATCAAGCGGTAAGCGATCCAGATCTTGATAATTCGCTGCCGGTCGTGAAGGCGAGTTGTAGGTCAATCCGTAACCGAAATTAAATAATACATTCTCTTTGTCCGGCTTTTGCTCAAATTCCGGGCGCTGCCATTCAGCGATATTGGTTGGCGCTCTGTTGATGGTGGTCGCACATTTTTGTGCTGGCCATGAGAACGACAACGTTCCCTGGAAATCATGATTTATCGTGTTGTTAGCATCACGGAAAATAACATCGGTAATGCCTTGCGCTTCGGTCCCGGGTAGCCAGGCGGCAACGAATGCATCGGCAAGATTGAGCTCTTCGTTGACATAGAGCGGTCTGCCAGAGAGCAAAATAACAACCGTCGGGATGCCGGCTTTATTGAGTTGCCTTAATAGTTTGACATCACCGGAATAACCAGCCTTCAGCTCTGAGTAAGATAGCGTTTTATTATCAGGAATATCACCTAACCACTCTGCATAGGAGTCTTCACCCATGGCAACAATCGCCACGTTGGGCCTTTCTTTAAGATCCAACTCGCTTGAGGAGAGGGTCATAACGTTGTGTTTGCCAATGGATTTCTCCACTGCCCCCACGATAGTAACGGCGTCAGGAAAATCCGATAAGTTATTCTCCGTCCCTTGCCAGGTGAGGCTCCAGCCGCCAATTTGCTTGCTAATATTATTCGCGGCGCTACCCGCCACCAGGACTTTAAGATCCCGGCTAAGGGGCAGGATATTATTCTTGTTCTTTAGTAAAACTAATGATTTACGTACCGCTTCCCGTGCCAGGGCGCGGTGGTCAGGATTCCCAAGAATGCTCTGACTTCCTGCAAGACTGCGCTGAGACGGCATCGGTTTATCCCACATACCGGCCCGCATTTTGACCCTCAGGATGCGACTGACAGCATCGTCAATTCTGGAAACTGGAATAGTTTTGTTATTTACACTATCAAGTAAGCTGGTCCGAAATGACATCCAGTCCTTTCTTGCCGTGACCATGAAAATATCTATTCCAGCCATGACTGCTGCTTCGCAGGCCCCCATACTACAACCTGATATTTCACTATGGCCGTTCCAGTCGGATATGACTACGCCATCAAAACCCATTTTGTCCTTAAGTACCTGGGTGAGCATATAATAGCTGCCGTGCAGTTTACCGTTATACTCGCTCCCGGCCTTCATTCCCTGCGCGGAATTTTTATCGTTTTTCCAGCTATTAAACGAGGCCATCACGGCCTGCGCGCCGGCATCCAGGCCTGAAAAATATCCTACCGCGTGTATATTACGCAGGTCATCCTCTGAATAATGGGTATCGCCGCGATCAACACCGTACAGGGTACCGCCATCGCCAACAAAATGCTTGACGGTGGAAATAACGTGATGTTGTCCCTTCAGGTCAGATGCAGAACCTTGTAGACCCCTGACCATCTCTTTTGCATAGGCATAAACGATCGACGGGTCCTCAGAATAGCCTTCGTAAGTGCGTCCCCAGCGATCGTCACGTGGTACAGCGACAGTGGGAGCAAAGGTCCAGTCAAGACCTGTGGCCGCAACTTCGAGCGCCGTTGCCTGACCAATTCTATAAATTAAATCCGGATCGCGGGCGGCCCCTAAGCCAATATTATGTGGTAAGAGTGTGGCCTGGAAGACGTTGTTATGACCATGAACAGCATCGGTAGCCCACATAAAGGGGATTCTGAAACCACGGCCAGCAAAAGCCTTATCCGTTGCTTTCCAGTATTTATCGGCTTCAGTGACCCAGCTACGGGCCAGGGAATGTTTATTGTTATCCGGCCAACCTCCACCGCCGTTAAGAACGGAGCCAATTTTATATTGAACCACTTCCTCAGGCGTGATTTCCCGAAAGTCGGGCTGCAGCATTTGACCAATTTTTTCTTC
Source organism: Raoultella sp. T31 (assembly GCF_002806725.1). Lineage (NCBI taxonomy): Bacteria > Pseudomonadati > Pseudomonadota > Gammaproteobacteria > Enterobacterales > Enterobacteriaceae > Klebsiella > Raoultella sp. T31. The sequence continues at coordinate 33,300 of NZ_PIBO01000013.1, read as the reverse complement.
AAGGGTCATCTTTGCAAGAATGTCTTTGACTTTATTCTCAAGTATTTCATCTTTGGCAATGGCGCTATGTATCGTAGGCCAGTCGGAAAAGTAAGGCGCAACGGCAACTTCATTCGATGCCAACGCGACATTGGCGGTCAATAAGGCAGCCAGCGCGCAGTTAGCCCCCAGCATGATTTTCATACACTAACCCCAGAGTAAGTTTTATAGAAATCGATTTCACATACGTGTCTATGCCGTGTTCATGTCTTATGCATGACGCATTCGTGAGCTATAAGAGCATGAACAACCTTTGCAATCTATGCTTTGCTGGAGGAACTGCAAGGCTCATCTTCTAAACAGAGATGGCAATCACAAAAATCGATCGGATATCTAGAAATCGATTTCAGGTGAGTGGTGATGTGGCTATGATGGCAATGGAGTCGTACATGACACAAGGTGCTTTACATGTAGTTTCTTATGGAAATCATATGGTCAGCTATATTTACTGAGGTTGCTTAATGACTGCCGACTGGCGTTGATAGTAATTCCGGGATGGGCTGTGTATATGAATTTGTAAATCAACACAAACTACAAAATATTTAGCACGTAAACAATTCCATTCATCAGAAGGCGGCGAAAGGAGTTGCATCAATCTATTTAATTGCTGATTGATTTTTCTGTGATCTATTTTGTTGAATCATTAGGTTTAGGGTGCCTCAATTCGGAGAGTTTACAATGAAAATACGCAGAACAGTTAAGTTCTCACTCATTTTCTCAAGTCTTTTTGCTTTACAGGGGTGTGTCAACGGTGATGGCAGCGCGAATGATCCGAGTGCCAACCCGGCAGAGGAATTAGTGAATAATGGTAGCTTCGCCTCTGGGATGGATGGTTGGTGGGGCGCAGGCGGCCAGCTGGAGCGGATAGACAGTATGGGATGTTTCACCTTCACGAATGGCGGGGCGAACCCCTGGGATGTCATTTTTGCGCAGTCCGGGATCCCGCTGGCCGAAGGTCAGTCTTATCATCTTAGCTTTACAGCAGTCACGAAGAAGCCGATTAGCGCCAAGATTTTGGTTCAACAAGATGGCGCGCCATATACCAACTATTTCGTGCAAGACGTGGAATTAAACGAAACGCGAAAAGATTTTAATTTTAAATTCACGCCGAAATCAGCAGATGAGAAGGCCCAGTTCCAGCTACAGCTGGGTACCCAGTCTCCGACAACGGTTTGTCTTAGCAACGTTTCCTTGAAAGGGCCCCGACTGAAGTTAGCAACGAACTTTGCGCCGATTAGGGTAAACCAGGTCGGGTACTTGCCGCATGCCTTGAAACGAGCAACCATGGTGAGTGATTCGACGCAGCCATTGAACTGGACTCTGCTCAATAGTGTGGGGACGAAAGTCGCAGAAGGCCAGACTAAACCTTTCGGTATTAATCGCGCCTCGAATGAGAACGTGCATATTATCGATTTTAGCCAGTACACTGAAGAAGCAGACAAATTAACTTTGGTTGTTGATGGTAAAAAGAGCCATCCATTTAATATCAGTAGCAAACTGTATCATCAGCTGAAGTACGATGCGCTCTCTTTCTTCTACCAGCAGCGTAGCGGTATTGCTATTGAGAAAGAGTATGTTCAACGCCCCGATCTTGCTCGTCCGGCGGGGCATCCATCAGAGCGAGTAACTTGCTTTAATAAGACCGACGCCAAAGGTAATAAATGGCCTGGCTGTGATTATAAACTGGATGTTACCGGTGGCTGGTATGATGCGGGGGACCAGGGTAAATACGTGGTAAACGGGGGTATTTCCACATGGACCTTAATGAATTTCTTTGAGCACGAGAAATACTCTCGCAATATTAAGGAAAGTGCATTTCGCGATGGTAAGGTAAAAATCCCAGAAAATCATAATAGCAAGAACGATCTTCTGGATGAAGCGCGCTGGATGATGGACTTCATGCTGGCAATGCAGGTCCCTGATGGCAAGAAGGCGTGGGTGCCCGTCGGAGATCAATCCGCGCATCTTGAGGCGCTCAAGCTGACAGAGATCGATGCTTCAGGGATGGCGTTCCATAAAGTGGCCGATGAGGCCTGGACCGGCATGCCGCTTCCTCCACATAAAGATCCTCAACCGCGTTATTTAAGTCAGCCGAGTACTGCAGCGACCTTAAATCTGGCGGCGACGGCGGCGCAATGTGCACGTGTCTGGAAAGATACGGACGCGGCCTATGCGAAACGCTGTCTCACTGCGGCAGAGAAAGCATGGAAATCGGCTAATAAACATCCGAATATTTATGCCTACGATAACTTTGTTGGTTCTGGCCCGTATGATGACACCAAAGTGGATGATGAGTTCTATTGGGCTGCGGCTGAGCTGTTTACCACAACAGGTAAAGCGGAATATCTCGATGCGATAAAACATTCGCGCTACTACCTCGCCAGTCCTAAGGGCGATAAAGAGGCGACGGGCGATCTCTTCTGGCAGGATGTCTCTGCTGCCGGTACCATTACCCTGGCGATGGTGCCTAACAATCTTCCAGCTGAAGAAGTTAGCAAAGCCAGACAGACCATTATTAATACTGCGAATGCCTACGCGCAAAGCGTTCAGACCGAAGGATATCTGATCCCTTATTCTGCTGAGCAGTATCCATGGGGTTCTAACTCGAATCTGATGAACCGGAGTATTTTCCTTGGTCTGGCGCATGATTTCACCGGAGAGCGCAAATATGTCCAGGCGATGTCTGACGCCATGGATTATATTCTCGGTCGCAACCCGCTTGATCAATCCTATGTATCCGGTTACGGTAGCCGGCCGCTCAAGAATCCACACCATCGATTTTGGGCACAGCAGATCGATCCATCATCACCGCTTGTGCCGCCAGGCGTAATGTCCGGCGGGCCAAACTCGATAAATTTCAGCGACCCTATCGCTGCCAGTCTCAAAGGACATTGTGTCGGGCAAACGTGCTGGAAAGATGAAATTGGCGCATGGACTCTGAATGAAGTGACGATTAACTGGAATGCTCCTTTCTTCTGGACAACCAGCTATATTGATGAAGGCTATCTGAATAAGTAAAATTGAAAATATAATATGAGGTGCGGCATGATGATATGCCGCACCTTTTTTTATGGCTGCTAATGAGCGTGAGTTCAACGGGTCATGGAATGGGGATGCGTGAGGGCGCTTATTCGCCGTTGGCGGGTAACAAGGGGTATGTACTCTCTATTTTGTTGGTAAGCCGTGTCAGTCACAATGGCCAGGGGTTCTGGCCCATCCGCTACTGAAGGCTCCTGGGGTGCCTCACTGGGGAAACCTCGCAACCACCTCGACAACGGCACTTCTGGTTCCGTAGTATCTCTGAGCAGCACAGAGTCTGCTTTCTCTGGCCTTAAATGCCACTCATTCGGACTCAAACGACCAGCCAGCTAAGGCTATCAATGATTAAAACAACATCCGTTGTCTGAATATTGTGAGGCTGTTTTCATAGAGAAAAAATAATCTCTGTAGAGAAAACAGAATAAATACATGGCGTTATTTGATTGATATTTTTCAATGGATTCAGACCGGGTGTGGGAGGGAAGGCCCGCATTAATTTTCAGGCCGGAAGGAGAGTAGACTGGCAGCATAAGATGAAACCTTCCTGGCTCACAAGGAAAGGTTTTTCTCGATATGGTTGATGATTAGAGAATGTAAAACATCCATGAACTTTCGCTAAAATTGAGTTGACCAAAAAGCTCACTCATCGATGGTCACTTATTTGAATTCCAGAGCGGTTTTCCGGTTGACAATCTGTAGCTCAGGAAGCAGGGATTCATTTTCGTTTTTTACATCATCACCACCGTTAATTAAGCTAAGCAGCGTCTGCGCTAACTTAACCCCGGTTTCATAAATTGGCTGTTTAATGGTGGTGAGGGGAGGGTTACTGTATGTTGAAAAGGGCAAATCATCGAAGCCAATGATGGAAATATCATCAGGCACATCTAAATCAGCCTCTTTGAGGCCAAGTATTGCGCCATATGCAGTTTGATCATTGGCACAGAATATGGCGCTGAAATCAATATTACTGGCGACCAGATTCTTGATCGCCTGACGACCACCTTCTTCGCTAAAGTCACCTTGCACAACGAGGTCTGGATTATACTCAATACCGGCAATGCTCAGCGCCTGACGGTAGCCATTGAGACGATCAATCGCATCCTTTTGATCCGTCTTGCCAACAATATGCGCAATCTTTCGATGCCCGAGATCTAATAAGTATTGCGTTGCCATATAACCGCCGAGGCTATTATTGACATTAAACGAACGGACCTGCGCTGTATTAATATCATGGCCTGCTGCTACGATAGGGACCTGAAGAGATAATTCAATAAGACTCTGTTGGCTAACGTGCCCGGTTAATATAATTATGCCATCCACGCGTCGATCTATTAATAACTGCATACGTTCGAGTTCTTGCTGCGATTTCCAGTGACCGCTCACAACAACAGGAACGTAACCGGTTCCTTCAAGGGTTTTTTCCACACCACGTAACATTTCATTAGAAAATGGACTATCAAGATGCTGTGTCAGCACGCCAAGCGTCATTGACTGGCCGCTCTTTAATGATTGCGCCATGAGATTGGGCCGGAAATCTAACTCCTTTATAGCCTGCTCAACCGCAATACGCTTCTCTTCAGCAACTTTAGCCGATCCTGTCAATATACGAGAAACGGTACTTGCAGAGACACCTGCGACACGAGCAATATCATAAACTGTCGTGCTTTTCATCCTGGCTTTCTTCACGTTCTTCACGTTGCTCTCTATTACATTTAATGGTTCAATAGAATCGTCATGGTTACTCATAGAGCAGGGTACGATAGATGTGGTGAGTACTCAACTATAAATTTTTCCTTTCATTATCCTCAATCACAGAAAAGAAAACATCTCTGGCTTTTGTAAATCCGGAACATTCAGCTTCACGAACATAGCCGATCGCCTGTTCATAGTCTTTGAAAGATAAAGATTTTCGTATCATTTCATAATATTGTTGCGCGCTAATACCAGCAACAGGCCTGGGTGTATTTTGCAGACAAACAGGCGTCCTTGCCGGGATTTCGTCAGGAGCATAACGCTCATCAGCACTTTTTATAAGTTCAAGCTTTATCCGGCCCGTGGTTGAATGGGGGACAGCGAGCTTAGAAAATTTACCAACATCTGAAACCCGATCGTAACGCATGCTATTTTGTAACAATTCATTGTTGACAACAGTACTTCCGGAAGCGTCTTTCGTGGTTGTAAAAATTAACAAATACAGTTTTGTATAACCATCCGGTAATGAGAATGAGCCTTTGTAGAGGTTGGCGCCGAATGAATCCTCGCTATAGGGGAAATGGCTACTTTTTATTACATTAATAACGTTAAAGTTTTCATCTAAAATCATCACCGATGGAATGAACACGCTAAAATCTAATGGCGAGCTTAGTTTTACAGAGCGACCTGCCTGTTTGCCTTCGACAGAATAGGCCGCAACATAACTTTTCTCTGAGTTAAAAGAAAAAACCTGGCTGTTTTCATTGATTTGGGCTATAGCACTATCGCCCTGGATAGGGATGTAATTGATATTGCTGAGTTTATCGATAGCAGTCTTTGCCTCAAGAGCATTCCGGTCGAGGGCGACCTGTTCCTGAAATGAATGAGCATTCATACCTGATGTCGATGCTACAAATGAATTACAACCAGTCACCATCAGGCTGATGAGTAATAGAGACAGATTTAGCGAAGATTTTTTATTTTTCATACTTAATAAAGCCCCTGTGATTGTAATTTTTTAAAATCGAGTAAGTATTAGCGAGAGCTGTTTATTATAAAATTAATTCTGCTAGTGCGGTGAGCGTCACATCAGATGTAAAGCGGATCTTTAGATCCGCTTTACTATCGACCTGCCGTCATTACCACCACATATCGGCCTGGACACCGACGAGGAAGTCGCCGCGACTGTCCATCCAGCTCACATCGTATTTACGGTCAACATAAGTCGCGAGCAGTCGAATTTCCGGGGATGGCCCCATTCCCGTATTAACGGTGAATGTCGGAACAAAACTAATTTTACTGGATCGGCTGCCTTGGTCCATATTGTTCACGACTAGTTTATTATCGGCATAACCAACTTCTGTCTGTATTGAGAAGAACTCATTGAATGGGAAAACAGAGCGTAATGATGCTGCATACCATGAGTCATGGTGGCCCGCTTCATAATCATTATATTGATAGGTGAAGGTTGGTAAAATATGGACATTCGCGCCATACCATCCCCCCCATACAAACATGCGATACGATTGGTCGCCCTCCTGGACCTTTGTTTGATATGGTTTGTAGCCACTATTTACGTCTTGCAATGTTTTCTGGTAGAGAGAGCCTTTACGATACATCGATGTATTCGTTAAGGTCGCTCCCAATAGATCTCCGGAACCTAGTCCACGACCTGCCTGAAAAATAACTTTTGAAAAACCACCCGTAGCTGTAAAGAAATCATCCCGCGAATAGATGACTGTTCCTTCTATGCCTTTAGTTGCATACTTTTTATCATCACCAATGAATGAGTTATCTGGCATCTGTTTAGCGGCGATCTCAAAATCCCATGCGCCATATTTTGCGCTGGAGTGCACAGTGTGCATGATCGCCGAACTACCGTCCGGGCGTTCAGTATGGTCAGTATCATTACTGACGATGTAAGCCAGATCCCATTTTCCACCACCCAATTCAAGGTCTTTAACCCCAATACCCGTGCCTGAGTAATCGGTATAGAAATAATCGGTTGTGAATACATAGTTTTCGCGATCGTAGTATCTCAGTCCACCCCATACTTTCCCCGTTGGGGTGATGCCGCCGAGTTCTACATAGCTTTCAGAAATACCCGTTTCGCGCGGCGCCGCACGGGTTTGTAATCCATCACCTTTAGATTCGATTGTCAGATGAATATCGACAGATTTACCATCATTTAAATTCCATAGTTTATTCAGTCGCCCCTCCCAGCTGTTGTCAACTTCAGCCCCAAGACGGCCCATGTTTTTATCAATTTCATCAGCATAACCCGCTTTGCTAAAGTTATCTCTGGCATCAAAAAGGGACCCGGCTCTTATATATCCGTGAAAGCCGATGGCTTCACTCGCCGTTACCTGCGAGGAAAGCATGATCCCAAAGCAGAGCATGATTGAACGTGCGAGGTAGTTCTTTTTCATAATAATCCCTTTTCAAAGTATATTGATATGTTAAAAGTCTTTAAGTAAAAACAATGGTCGATAGGGTAGTGCTATTTAAACAATGGATGATTAATCCCTTGCTCTTGTTTATTGTTAGTGCAAGCCCGGTCCTTTCTTTATTAAATAAAATTAAAACCTGGGCGCAGTTAATCAATAATGAGATTAACTGTTTTTGTGTTAATTGTTTTGAAAAAAATAATGGCTGTACTTATACCGATTATGAGATCTGTATTAACGATAACCGTTCTGCAGCAATGTACTTCACATTTTATAATCTCAATCTCACAAGCTAATGCCATGCGATGGGGAAATCTCAATACATTACTTCAGCGTTCATTTCAGGACTTGATACTCCTGATAATTTCCACTGTTGTCACATTAAAGATATCCCGGCATGAATATTACCCAGTATTAATCAATTTCATAAGTCATATCCTCATAGAGGTTTTACATAATTAACAAAGTCACAATGAGATAAGAGGGGGGTATTCACGTGACCCTGCTTCGCCTATGCCACCTTAGAACCGGTTTGTGGATTTTACGCAGTCTTAAACCAGCATTAGACATCGATTGGTATTTAATCTCCAAGAAATCGGTTTCATGATCAACTGTATTTTAACCTTTTGTTATGAATTGTGCGATTCGTCACATTTGTTAATATTTAATAACATTATGAATTTATTGTGTTTTTTGCTTAAATCCAATCAATATACGATTCAGTGAAATTTATTTTTGGTTGATGATTTTTTAGATATCGGTTTCATTATGTCTCTGGCGATACTCATGCACATATCAAGTTGTAGCGCTCAGCCTCTGAAGGTCTTGCCGGGGCAAACAGCGAGGAACTGGGTATGAAAAGTGCGATTTCATAGCGTTTCCCAGGTAGTTACGCAGATGATAGCCCCTGTCATTTCTGCCGGTTTTACGACGAACGATGGGCTGGCACAGTAGGTTATGCCTGTTACGTATGAGACAGAACAAGGTTTGATACCGGTATCTATCCAGATCGAGAAGAGGGATGATGATTAAGCGAAAAGCGCGTTTTTATAACGCATTGTTATTTATTGAATTTTTTAATTTGCGTAGTGATCACCATCACGATTATAGCATTTATCCTTGAAATCGATTTCCTAGAAAAGAATATGGATTTATATTGCATCGAACTATCAATATGGAGATTTAAAAATGAAGAAGATCATGCTTTGTTGCTCTGCAGGTATGTCCACCAGTTTGCTTGTTAAAAAAATGGAAGCAGCTGCAGCAGCGAAGAACCTGGATGTCGAAATCAAGGCTTTTGGGGTTGCTGAATTTGATGAGAATATGCCCAACTACCATGTTGTACTGCTTGGACCACAAATCAAGTATATGCAGGATAATTTATCCTCCAAAGCGGCCGTTCATGGAATTAAAGTCCATCCTATTGAAATGCTGGATTATGGGATGCTGCGCGGAGATCGGGTGCTGGATATTGCATTAGAACTGGCTAAATGAATGTAGGGTGGAACAGCAGATGAGCTCATTTTATAATTTTTTGGTTGGCATAATTGAAAAACGGCTTGCGCCGATGGCCGGCGTTATTGCACAGCAACGGTATGTCCTGGCAATACGTGATGGATTCATCGCCGCGCTGCCGTTTATGATTGTCGGCAGTTTTATGCTTGTTTTTATCTTCCCCCCCATATCGAGTAATACCAGCTTTCAATTTGCGAAAGCATGGCTAAATTTTTCGGCAAACTATCGCGAACAGTTAATGTTGCCGTTTAATATGAGTATGGGTTTAATGACCATATTTATTTCAGTCGGGGTAGGGGCCAGCTTAGGAAAACAATATTCTTTAGATCCTATCACTACGGGTCTTCTTTCGTTGATGTCGTTTATGCTGGTTGCAGCCGATCTTAAGAACGGCGCCCTGTCAATGCAGTATTTTTCCGGGCAAGGTATCTTCACTGCGTTACTTTGTTCAATATATGCGACAGAAGTCTATCGTTGGTTGAAAAAACGCAATATCACCATTAAGTTGCCGGAGCAGGTACCACCTGGCGTTTCCAGGTCGTTTGAAGTCCTTATTCCCGTCATTGTCATTATGATGACCTTGCATCCTCTGAACCTTTTTGTTCACCATGCTACAGGGATGATTTTACCTGAGGCTATTATGGCGATGCTTAAACCCTTAGTGGCTGCATCAGATAGTCTTTTAGCTGTTATTCTGGCTGTGCTGTTGTGCCAAATCCTGTGGTTCGCAGGTATACACGGGACGATGATTGTTACCGGGATTATGAATCCTTTCTGGATGGCGAATCTTGCGTCTAACCAGGCTGCATTGGCTGCCGGGGAAGCAATTCCACATACTTTTGTACAAGGATTCTGGGATCATTACTTATTTATAGGAGGAGTGGGTTCAACCTTACCACTGGCCATCCTGTTGATTAGAAGCAGGGCGGCTCATCTTCGGACTATCGGACGTATGGGGTTTGTGCCCGGTCTTTTCAACATTAACGAACCTATCTTGTTCGGCGCGCCGATCATCATGAACCCGATTTTATTCATTCCGTTTGTATTTATTCCGGTGATTAACGCAATTCTTGCATGGTACGCAATTGATCTGGGATTAGTCGAAAAGGTTGTGATGTTGACCGCATGGACTACTCCCGCACCCATTGGCGCATCATGGGCGACTAACTGGGCTATTGCCCCTGTAGTCCTGTGCTTTATCTGTATGGCAATAGCTGCGTTAATGTATTATCCGTTCGTAAAAGCATATGAGAAAACGTTGCTAGCGGCAGATAATTCAAACTTAGAAAGTAATAATGAAGGAAGCTTTGAATTAAAGTCTGAAAAAGTCTGATACGTAAAATTTAAATATTTAAAGTCATGAGGTTATGTATGGAATACAAATTCCCGGATGGGTTTTGGTGGGGGAGCGCTTCATCTGCGACGCAATCCGAAGGTTCGGTTGATGGCGATGGAAAAGCAAAAAACATATGGGATCATTGGTATAATATTGAGCCAAACAGATTTCATGACCAGGTTGGACCTGCTGAAACATCAACGTTCTATAAGAATTATCATCAAGATATTCTTTTAATGAAGCGTATTGGACACAATAGTTTTCGGACCTCTATCTCCTGGGCACGATTGATGCCGGATGGCGAGAAAATTAACATCGAAGCCGTCAAATTTTATAATAATGTCATTGATGATCTAATCGCAAATGGCATTGAACCTATTTTCGGGCTATTCCATTTCGATATGCCGCTATACTGGCAGGAGTTGGGTGGCTGGCAAAGCAGGGAAACTGTTGCAGCCTATGAAACGTATGCCAAAGTTTGTTTCGAACTGTTTGGCGACAGGGTTAAGCACTGGGTTACTTTTAATGAGCCGGTAGTCGTTGTTGAAGGGGGATATTTATACGATTTCCACTATCCCAATAATGTAAACTTCCGCAGCGCTGCGCAAGTTGCGTTTCATATCATGCTGGCACACAGTAAAGCGGTAAGAGCTTATAAAAGTATGGCGTTGCCCGGTAAGATTGGCATAGTGCTCAACCTGACGCCTTCTTACCCACGTTCAAATAACGAAGAAGATTTGAAAGCATCTTTTATTGCTGACCTGTTCTTCAACCGTTCGTTCCTCGAGCCAGCAATAAATGGTATATATCCGGTCGAACTGGTAGAGATTTTAAAGACCTACGATCAACTACCAGAATTTGAAAGTGAAGACTTAGAAATCATCAAACAAGGTAAGGTTGATTTCCTCGGGGTCAACTATTATCAACCACGAAGAGTCAAAGCCAGAGCAACGATGATCAATCCTGATTCACCGTTTATGCCTGATTGGTTCTTTGAAAACTATGAAATGCCTGGCCGAAAAATGAACGTCTATCGTGGCTGGGAAATTTATGCAGAAGGCATTTATGATATCTTAATCAACCTGCGCGATAACTATGGGAATATCCCTTGCTATATTTCAGAAAATGGCATGGGTGTTGAAAATGAGACAAGATTTATTGCTGATGATGGGCAGGTAAAAGATCATTATCGGATTGATTTTATCCGAGAACACCTGAAGTGGGTACACCGTGCTATTAGTGAAGGGTCTCAATGTCATGGCTATCATTTATGGACCTTTATTGACAACTGGTCGTGGATGAATGCTTACAAAAACCGTTATGGTTTCATTAGCCTCGATCTGGATTCTCAGGTTCGTACCGTCAAACAGAGCGGTGAATGGTTTGCAGAAGTTTCCGTGAATAATGGATTTTGATGAGGAAAGTATGTTAGATACTGAAGAAGTCGTAATGGGCATTATCGTTAATGCCGGCCACTCCAGAAGTTTATGCTATGAAGCATTACATCATGCGAAGGCGGGTGATTTTGATCATGCCACTGAATTACTTGCGATGGCTGCTGAAGCTGGCAAAGAAGCACATGCCATACAAACTAAGCTGATAGAAGAAGATGAAGGGATGGGGAAAACCACGATGACTCTTGTGATGGTACATGCGCAAGATCATCTGATGACATCTATTCTTTGTCGCGAAATTATCACTGAGCTGGTTCAAATTTATAAAAATAAATTGAATTAGAATTGATAATAAAGGCGCCCATAATTTGGTATCACGCTAGCTCAGCAACTATAGCGTAGCCATATTATCCGGGCGCCATTCTAACGTCGTCTACATCATGACTTTTATAGCGCCGACCTTATCCACGAAGGGTGAGGATGCCAGAATAATAAAGCCAGCCCTGGTCAGTAAAAACGACATAAACGCCATATTCTGGAATTAGCGTTCTGATTCAACTGTTGCAGTCGCTGCCGGAAGTGCCAGTCTGCATCGCCTTTATCGTCCCGGACAGTGTGAATAAAGACGGACCAGATGCCATCTGATTATTTCTGACAACAATACCGGTATTTACCTCGGAATAAAGGGTGATTAAATATGACATTAAAACATGCGCTGTGCGGATGGGTACCTTCGGATTTTGACCTCTATCAGGAAACCTACCTGAAGTACGGAGGCAGCGTGAATATGCACCCGGACGTTGTACGCTTTTTTATGGATGAAAAAAAATTAACATTCGATTTCTGGCATACCGAGCATAACGGGGATATCACCGCCGCGTATTTCGTGACGGATAAAAAATATCCCGGTCTGAATGTCTGTCAGGATTACCCGGTATCGTATGACGAAATCATTCTGCCCGCAGCCCCCGATCAGAAGGTTATCCTCCCGACGAAAACCAACCGACTGTCGTCGGTCCTGCGAGGGTGTGTCCGTAATTCCATCCCGGCCTTTGGCCAGGCGCCCGAGGTGTACCGAATTAAAGAGACGTTTTCGACGAAAACGACCCGGAAGCGGAATGGTGAACTGAAACGCTTTATTAATGCGGGCGGGGAAATCCGCTCCCTGGCTGAGATGGCAGCCGGCGAGATTGCTGACCTGTACGTCACGCTGTTCAGGTCCCGGTTTGTGGATTCGGTCAGGTGTTATGACAAATTCAGGATTGAAGCGCTCCTTAGCGCGCTACCGCAGATGGTTTCCGGGAATGCGCTCTTTTTTCACGGGGCGCCGTGTGCTCTCGACCTGATGCTCTGTGCGGACAACCGTAGCTTTTTGTATGTCGATGTGCCGAACGGGGGATTCGATCCGCAGCTGTCCGCGTTCAGTCCGGGCAGCCTGGTGATGTGGACAAATATCCAGGCGGCGCAGGAGCGGTGCCGGCGAGACAATAAGACGCTGTATTTCTCGATTGGCCGGAATGGTAAGGGGTGGGGCTATAAACAACAATGGGCTGACCTCTTTCCCGTGAGGAAAGTCCTGATGTTATAACCGTCCATGGCTATTTCCTGTTACAGGGATGAAAAAGATCATGAATACAGTTTGTCAGGCTTCGTTTCTGCCATTCTGTTGGCAGTACCAGTGATAAAAATCGGATGCAGGCATGGGTCTGCCATAATGATATCCCTGAACGTAAGGTACCTGGTTTTTTGTCAGCCAGTCGACCTGGTGCGCGGCGGTAACACCTTCTGCAATGGTGGTAAGGCCCAGGCGCTTACTGAGGCCGACAATGGTGTCCAGTACCGGCGTATCGGCTCCGGCTGAGGTCAGGCTGTCGATGAATATTTTATCGATTTTCAGATAATCTACCGGCAGGCTCTGAAGTAAACTCAGCGAGCAGTAACCCGTTCCAAAATCATCCACGGCCACCTGGCAGCCTTTCTTGCGCAGCTCATAAAGTTTCTCTGCGGCCACACCGGTATCTTCAACCAGACTCCGCTCGGTAATCTCCAGCACCAGACGGAAAGATGTGTCGAGGGACACCCATAGCCTCAGCACATCGGTAGTGAATGACCGCTCCATCAGGTGGGCTGCAGCAATATTCACGCCCAGATGGAAGGGGTCTGTCACCTGCCAGCTCCTGACATCTTTCCCAATCAGACCGCGTCAGACTGACAATCAGGCCTTCCTCTTCAGCCGCGCGGATGAACACTAACGGCGAGATGGTTCTGCCGTCGGGGCGCAGCCAGCGCATCAGAGCCTCCGCACCGGAACACGCTCCCGTAGCAGTTTCACAGACCGGCTGGTAGTGCACGGTAAATTCACCGTCCGCCATCCCTTTCCTGATTTCATCTGCCAGAGACATCTTTCTGGATTCCCAGCGGCGCCACATGTACAGCATGGCAAAGGTCAGTAACAAAGACAGGGGGCCGAGGAAAAGCAGGTTACGCAGCATGTAATAGCGAAGCGACAGCAGGGGGGTAAGAACCAGAAGATGCGCCTGACTGACGTCAGAACGAAACTCAGATCTTAACATTGTCTTATGAGGAATTAATTTCTCCTCGCCCGAGATAACGGGCCCGTCACTAAACCGGAGTTGCTGAACCGCATGATTCCCTTCATCAAGGGAATCCATCAGATCGGTGAAGTACCGGGTGTCCACCATGCTGAACGCAGTCATTCCGTTTCCGGCGCCGTATGCGTAGATAACTGCCGCATGCCCTGGCACGCTGCTGGTACCTTCTGTCGCGGTTATTTTCAGAGTGCCTGTGGGAGCTGAAACGGGAACGCCGAAAACCGCGGAGACACTTTGCTGCCTGGCTCCGGTCACCGACGAACAGACCAGAATATCCTCCTTGACCAGTCCGGTACTGCGGATGTAGGGGGTGAGGGAGCCGGTCGCCGTCATTTGCTGTAGGACACTTTCGCAGGGCATGGAAGCAAGTCTGGCGGTAACCTGGTTGGCATGGCGGGCAATGGATGTCACGTGATCGACATGGCTCAACAGAATGTCCGCCGTCACGGCCGTATCTCTGTTCAGTTGACGAAAAGCCATTCCGGACGACAGCAGTACAAGCAGGATCGCGGGAGCAAGAATACTGACAGCCAGCGCCCAAACCAGCGACAAAGCGTGAGCTGGTCAGCTATCTGACCGCGCAATTTGCCATGAGCTTACGCCTGGTCTGCAGGACACTGTTGCTGAACAGGGCGGTATCCGTTATCAGCCGGATAACAGCGAGCACCACATGAATCCCTGAGTGACCTGACGCCGGAAGAATTGATCAGAATCCTGAAAAAGGGCCGGAATCTGATTTAGCCTGGCATTGATATTGGGAGGGGTCATAATCTCTCGTGTGCGCGGTTTTAATTTAACTTATGTTGATCGTAAATGTTGTTCATAGGGAGTATGTTTTATAATGAATTGTTTTTTAATGATATTTATAAACCTTGTCCATTTTGCCAAAAAATTTACTTCATGAACCAAACCCAAATAAAAGCATTGCGACTGTTTTGATGAATTTCGATTCACCGAACCTCGTCTCTGACCAAGCGATCTTGCTCTACGTCCACTCAGTGCCAAAAGCAGACGTTGCTAATTCTGCACTTTGCAGCGATGGCGCTGTAGCGACAGGCTCTACCACTGTCCAATCGGCAAAAGCGACCACTTTGCCAATGCAGGCGATAAAGTGATTGAAGCTCTCGCGCAAAATCACTTATTCTTTTGCGTTAATAAAATGTAGGAGATGAGTCATGGCAGGCGAAAATCGTGGAAGGGGAAGGCCGCGAAAGACAGAAAGTACCTATGCAGATACTCGTAATGACCTGATCCGCAGCGGACTTGAACTTTTGACGCAAAATGGTTTTCTTGCGACGGGAGTCGATGCTATTGTTAAAAATGCCAATGTTCCTAAAGGCTCATTTTATTACTACTTTAAAAGTAAAGAGGATTATGCTCAGACCGTTCTGAATGCGTATGATAGTTTCTTCGAGCATAAACTCAAAAAACATCTACATGAATCATCCAGCACACCAATGGTACGTCTGGAAAATTTCATCAATGATGCCTGTGAGGGGATTAAAAAATACGATTTCACTCGCGGCTGCCTGGTCGGAAATATGATGCAGGAGAGTCCGGGGCTTCCGCAATCCTTTATTAAATTGCTACAGAATATTCTTGAGAGCTGGCAGGCACTAGTTGCGGCCTGCCTGTCCGATGCGTTATCTTCAGGCGAAATAAGTTCAAATATGAGTAATACACAACTGGCGGCTATTTTCTGGAGTGGCTGGGAAGGAGCGGTAATGCGTTCCAAACTATATTGTTCTACTCAGCCTGTGTATGACTTCTGGAGCTATTTTAAAACTTCAGTACACTATCAGCCCTCTCAAAGAGCGACAGCTGAACAGTAAAAGGGGCCGCGGCCCCTTAAAAGGTAATAAACCCAAGCTAAGCCTGGTATCTAACTGATTAGCTACATTGAATTACTGCCCGGCCACGAATTCCGCCACTCAGTAGTTTTTCGGCCACATTGATGGCTTCACTCAGCGGGTATACTGTAGTGAGGCTATCCAGTCTGGACTCTGGTAAATACTTTACTGCTTGCTGCCAGATCGCCGCTCTTTTTTCTTTCGTAAACATGACACTGTCAATCCCTTTCAGCGTGATGCCACGTAGGATAAACGGAGCTACATTACCCATCAGCTCCATACCCTGTGCCATACCGCAGGCCGCAACAATACTGCCATACCGCACCCCAGCGCAGGCATTACAAAGCGTGTGGCTACCTACTGTATCAATGGCGGCAGCCCATCGTTCTTTCTGTAACGGTTTTCCAGGGGAGGAAAGCTCTGAACGGTTAATAATTTCCTCTACACCGACCGTCTTATAGAGCCAGGCGGCTTCTTCCGGACGACCAGTAGACGCGGTCACGCGGTAACCCATCGACGCAAGGATCATGGCTGCAATACTCCCGACGCCTCCGCTGGCCCCAGTAACAAGTACCGGACCATCTTCAGGCTTAATACCATGATTCAATAATGCGTCGACACACAGCATCGCGGTAAAACCAGCTGTTCCGATTGCCATTACATGTTTGCTGTTTGCGCCAGCTGGGAGCGGCGTCAGCCAGTCTCCTTTTACCCGCGCTTTTTCGGAAAGCCCACCCCAGTGTTTTTCTCCTACACCCCAGCCGGTCAGGAGGACCTTATCTCCAGTCTGATATTCAGGGTATGAGCTGGCGGACACCGTACCGGCCAAATCAATGCCTGGCACCATTGGAAAGTGCCGCACGATAGGCCCGCGGCTCGTAATAGCCAGTGCGTCTTTGTAGTTGATAGATGAATAGTCGACACTGACCTCCACATCCCCCTGCGGCAGTTCACTTTCAGCAATTTCAGCAATTTGTGTACTGTAATGATCATCTATTTTGTTGATTAATAATGATTTAAACACTCTTACCTCGTCTTTCTGGCCGTATGCCAGTTGGCTATAAAGTAGGAATAAATAATATTGACCGATCGTCTAATAATCAACACTACTATCTCAGAGTTTTGTCATAACACAAGAATTGTTATTCTTTTCATCAAGTTAAATCTGTCTTTTTTGATTAATATCAAGCAAATTCGGTTTTAATTATGTAGGCAGCAATGTTAGCGCTCCTGCAAGATACACAGTCTATGCTTCAGGACATACTGATGATGAGATAAAACAAGTAGGCTTAGATTAGTTTGTCTGCTATCTCGCTCATAGCAGATCTTCATCCTAGCCATCATGACCGCTTCGTGCCACATGTGCACGTAGCTAACAACAGTCTGAGTTACTAATCGGAGGACAGGTCATCATGTATTTTCAGAACAAAGATGCCGGCGGAACCAGTCAACAACCACATTGATGACCACGGGTTGATACCAGTGATAATCCCCATGTTCTGCGCCTTCGATAAGTACGTAGTCCGCTTTATTTCCTTCGTCCAAAAGACCTTTGTAAAGCGTTGCGCTCTGCTTTGGTGATACTAATGTATCTTTAGTGCCATGCATTATCAGGAATGGAGGTTTGCGCCCTCTAATATGTCCTATGGGGCTTGCATTTATCGCTTTCTCAGGTGTAGAAGCGATGGATGCGCCTGGAAAATTCCTGAAAGCAACACCATTAATTAGCAGTGATTCCGTGACCGCTGGAGACTGATGCACTTTTTGACGGTCATCCGGAAAACCATCACCTATGTTACGCAGGTCTGATATTCCGTAAAGCGTGGCCACAGCCTGCACATCAGCGGACTGGCTGAGAAAATCGCCGTATTCGAATGATTTATCGCCATTTGTGGTCCCCAGCATCTGAGCCAGCCATCCTCCAGCAGAATCGCCAAATACACCAATTCGTGAGGGGTCAATGCCATAATCGGTGGCATGTTGACGAAGGTATCTTACTGCTGCTTTAGCATCTACTATTGGCGCGGGGAAGGTATCCGGGATTGTCCTATATTCTGCTGCAGCAACAACAAACCCAGCCTCCGCCAGGGCCATACGCATTTCCATAAATTTGTTGTGCTCAGCCGTCATAAATCCTCCTCCAGGAAAATAGATGATGGCTGGTTTCAAAAAACTGGTACGAGGCACCAGAAAAGACATGTGCAAATGCCTGACCGAGCGAGTGCTTTTAACTGTCTCATAAACAACATCGCTGATGTTATCTATCGGGTTACGCTTCATAGCGACCTGAATAATCTCAACTCCATGAACATAACCGGGAAGATTGTGATGTTCAGAAGAAACTGCGCCAATTTGTTTAGAAATCATAAAATGCTTCCATTGAAAATAGATCCCCGCAGAACCGAAACCTCTGTAACTATATCATCCCGGACGAGTCAAATGAGATCGGTTCTTTCCCTGAATAACTAATATAAATATTCATTCTCAAGACTTATCCATGCAAGGAGAGTATTTGTGACGAATCACTGGGAAATGATGTTTTTTCATTCAGAAACAGTTAGGTCATTGGATTGCTGTTATTTTTGTCATATTTCAGCCTGTCTTCACGAAAGCGAACCGCATTTTCGACGATCCAGGTCCATAGCGGGATCATGCGAACAAGCAGTTCCATACCAGTATCAGACAGCTCGTATTCGACTCGTGGTGGAACTTCATTGAAATCATGGCGGATAACAAGGCCGTCCCGCTCAAGTTGTCGTAATGTGCGCGTCAGCATGCGCTGAGTCACTCCGTGCATACGCCTGCCAATCTCAGCATGGCGTAGTCTTCCATACACACCAAGAGTGTTGATAACACCCAATGACCAGCGACTTCCTGCATGGGACAGCACTTCCCGCCGCAAGCCATCATCATCGTCTCTCAGACCCTTACAAACAGCCTGCGAATACTGAAGAATCTCGTCCCGATCCATTTCACTGACTCCCGGTATCATACATGTACCTTCTTTTTTAGCCTGTTATGAATTGCTAGAGTGGCGCAACAATTCATGTAAGGCCAGATTATGAGCAAAATTGATCTTAACACTACGTCTGAAAATATCCTCGTGCTCGGTGCCGGTGAGCTGGGCCTCCCCGTTCTGCGAAATCTTGCCCTTCGGGCAAAAGATGTGAAGAGAACAAAAATCAGCGTACTGTTGCGCGAAAGTACCTTAACTTCAGATGAACCTGGAAAAAAATTAGTTATCAAGGAAATCAGAAACCTCGGTATTAATATTGTCACGGGCGATCTCGTTAAGAGTTCTGTCGACGATTTGGCCAGCCTTTTTGCGCAATTTGACACAGTCGTTGGCTGCACGGGGTACGCGGCCGGAATAAATACACCGATGAAATTGGCGCAGGCGGCTCTGCAGGCGCGGATTCCACGATATTTTCCATGGCAGTTTGGTGCCGATTTTGATGCCATCGGACGTGGCAGTCCACAAGACATCTTCGACGCGCAGATTGACGTGCGTGATTTACTACGCAGCCAGCATGAAACTGAGTGGGTCATCATTTCGACCGGCATCTTCATGAGCTATTTGTTCGAACCAGACTTCGGTGTGGTCGATCTACAGAACGATACTGTTCACGCACTCGGCAGTATTGACAACACCATGACGCTGACAACACCGGATGATATCGGGACGCTGACGGCAGCGATCGTATTTAACACTCCTCGCATCCGGAACGAAATTGTGTATATCGCCGGTGATACACTGACCTACGCAGATGTAGCAGATAAGCTGCAATCAGCGCTTGGCCGTCCTTTCAGCTGCACGGAATGGAGCGAACAATATCTGATGGATAAACTGGCGCTCAACCCGCAAGACATGATGTCCAAGTATCGTGCCGTTTTTGCACAGGGGCGGGGAGTTGCCTGGGATAAAAAGCAGACATTCAATGAACGCCATAACATTCCGGTTACCGACGTGGCAGCATGGATTAATGCAAACCTGACCCCGGGCAGCTCGTTATAGACGTATTCCTGACCCCGGGCAGCTCGTTATAGACGTATTTAAGCTGCTGTAATAAATACCAGAGTCTTTCTCCTGCCATACCCGAAAATGGTGATGAGAAAGACCCTGTTCCCCCTGTTGGCACTGATAGCTAAGCGGTTACGCTGTATGAACTGAAAACCGGCTCTCCGGTAAACCCGGGAATACGGCTGATTTCGCTCTTAGCAGCGCTCCATCATGCCTTGATGGCACAGAAAGACCTAAGCTGGCACTGGTACAATACAGCGTTGTGAGTGCTTCTCCTGCGAGTGTAGGGCAAGTGCTCTGAATTCCTGGAGAGGGCAGGATACGGTCCGTCGTTCCGTCCGGACGATAACGTACAACACGGCTTCCTCCCCATTCGGCATTCCAGATATAGCCCATTGCATCCACGCAGGAGCCGTCAGGCGCCCCTTTTCCTTCTGTTGCGGTGAACACGCGCTGGTTATTCATAGAGGGATAATCACAGCACAATATACGGCCCTGCATCGAGTCACAGTAATACATCGTGCTGCCGTCCGGACTGAAGCAGATACTGTTCGGGATGGACACCTCAGGCAGGGGTAGCGTCTCAATGCTGAGTGTCGCTGCGTTTAGCCTGTGAAATTTTCCGATGACTTTCGCGGGGTACCCGTCATCCATGGTCCCGAAGACGAAATTACCCTCACGGTCGCACCGACCATCCCCTGTCCGTGTTCCCGGTCCTCCCGGTGATGCCACTACCGGTGTAAAGATACCCGTATTCAGATCGCAGAAGGCGAATCTGGACGCCAGCCCCATCAGTAAAACGTCAGAATTTTCAGTAAGTGCAAACGATCCGAGGCGCTCAGGCAGGGACCAGCGCATCACAACACTGGTGTCTTCTTCAAGGGCAAGCAGCTCGCTGCCTTCAATGTCAGTCCAGTAAATCCTGCGTGTTCTCTCGCACCAGATTGGGCACTCTCCCAGCAAATTTCTGGCATCAGCAGCCACTGAAAACATGTTATTTCTCCAGCATATAAAAGTTTCGCATCGCCTGACCAAAAGCTTACGACCATCGGCACTATGGCAGAGCGCCGTAAGGAGCAATTTCCACCCTGTCAGGGCAAAAAACGCGCTGAAAGTTTGTCACCAAAAAGCATGATGGCGAGTCCTGCCAGCATGACCAGCATGCCCCCCAGTTTGAGCAGCGAAACCGGTCGCCTAACAGCACCCAGCAGACCGAAATGGTCAATCATTTGCGACGAGAGTAACTGCCCAACGATTGCCAGCCCTAGCAGAGCTGATAAACCGATTTTCGGTGCCATCACCACGTAGCTGAATAACGCACAGGCACCGATCAGGCCGCCAACCAGACTCCACGCTGGCTGCGAAGGAATAGAAGCGAGAGAGGTAAATAACCCTCCACGTAGCAGCGAGTAAATCCCGAGACTCAACGCCCCAGCCGTAAATGAAAAGAATGCGGCGGTGACCGGGTCGCCCCCGAGTCCTTTTGCGAGCTGACTGTTCAGGGTCGTCTGCAGGGTAATACCAAGACCCGCTGCAAAAGCTATTACGTAATAAATCGCGCTCATGCTGTTATTCCCTGTCAGTTTCCCTGTACCAGCGGCAGAAATTTCTCCGCAAAGATGTCCGGCTCATACCCGGCGGCGGAAAAAAGGTGTTCGCGTGATTCATCGATGGCAGCACGGAGACGCTCACTGTCTACGCCCAGAACTTTACCGTTCTGCTTGACGATGCGCCCGCCAATGATAACGGTATCGATGTTGCTGCGTTCAGTTGCATGCACCACCGTCCCGAAGGCATTCCCGTTCGGGTAGAGATTGAGATCAGCAGCATTAATCAGGATCAGGTCGGCCTGTTTGCCTGGCGTCAGGCTACCCACTTTATCCTGTAGCCCGGCACAGGTCGCACCATCGACGGTTGCCGACTTCAGCAGTTGCGCTGCCGGGAGCGTTGTTAGTGAATGCCCTGAATCACAGTAGTGCTGCTTATGCATACCCATTACTCGCTGCAGATAGAACGCCACGCGCATTTCCATAAACATATCTGTGCTGTAAGACGTTTCGTTATCCACGCTCAGGCCAGGATTGATGCCATGGCGCTGTGCGGCCTCAATGGCAAACATCCCGCTTTCAATTCCATAGTGTGAATCTGAGCGCGGACAGACGTTCACCCGTACGCCAGCTTCACGCAGGATTTCCCAGCCCTCATCAGGCAGTGCGGTACAGTGGTTGAAGATATTGTCCGGGCCCAGCAGGCCCTGCTGATGCAGTGATTTAAGCTCTGAAGCCATTTCAGCGCCAAAGAATTCGGTCACGATTGGCAGCCCAAGCCGGCGGGCCTCGGCCCATAACTCCGGCTCCAACTGGGCCATGACGCCCAGAGAAACCATTCCCTCAGGATTGCCTTTGAAATATTTTTCCTGCAGACGCTGCCAGTTACCCGGCCAGTGCGCTCTGTCCCAGTCACCTGACACCGGCGCACCTGAGGCGTGTATGGCGCGAATGCCTGCGTCAAGCAATGCCTCTACTGCTGCGTCCGAATGTGCAGCGGTGCGGCTGTTATGGGAGTTATCAATGATGGTCGTGATACCTGCGTCTATAGCGCCCAGTGCGGTCAGCAGGTTACCGACATAGATATCGGAGGGGCGATAGTATTTAGCAAACGAGAAGTGCGTGGCATTGCTATAGTCGTCCAGACAGGTGGCATTCGGGTTGATGCGGCGCAGCTGCCCTTCCCAGGCGTGACGATGAGAATCGACCATTCCCGGCATGGCAATCATGTTCGTGGCATCAACGATATGCGCACCCTCTGCGTTTAGATTCTGCCCCACGGCGGTAATGGTTGCGCCCGTGATAAGAATATCACCTCGCTCAAAGTTGCCGACATTCTCATCCATGCTCAGTATGGTCGCGCCACGGAACAGCGTCGCCGATGGGGTTACGGTCTGATTGTTAATGATATTTCTGATGTAATCGGTCATTTAAATAGCCTTTTTCCTGGTCAACAGGAAAACAATACGTTACGAAATTAATCCAAAAAAGATGCTTAACGTGTTTTCATAATTCAATATTTACGAATAATAATAGTGTCTACAACAGACAGCCCAGAGATGCTCGGGAGCAATAAAATGGATCGTATTCAGGCAATGCAGATCTTTATGCGGGTGGCTGAGGCCGGCAGTTTTGTGCGGGCGGCGGAAACAATGTCACTGCCGTCCTCAACGGTAACGAGTTCGATCAAGGGTCTCGAGAAATACCTGCAGGTACGCCTGCTTAACCGTACGACGAGGCGGGTAAGCCTCACCCCTGAGGGACTTCAGTATCTGGCGCAATGCCGGGAAATACTCTCATTAATTGAGCATGCTGAATCCAGCCTGACGGATTCTGTCAAGCGGCCGCAGGGAAGGTTACGTGTGGATATGCCTGGCGGCATCGCCAATTTCATCATCATGCCCATGCTGAAAGACTTTTACCGTCGTTATCCGGATATCTATCTGATGATTGGGGTGAGCGACCGTCAGGTCGATCTCGTTCAGGAGGGGGTTGACTGTGTAATAAGAACGGGTGAGCTAATTAACTCCACGCTTGTTGCCCGCCCGCTGGGGCGGTTACGCTGGGTAACATGTGCCTCTCCGGACTATCTGAGGGAATACGGCATCCCCAGGTCTCCTGAAGACTTATCTCAGCATCGTGCAATCCACTATTTTTCTGGTCAGCACCGTCGTAATGACGAATTGCGTTTCATGAAGGGGGCAGAGACTATTTCCGTATCTGTCAGCGGACAAGGGGCCGTTAACGAAACAGGACTGTATATTAAAATGTGCCTGGAGGGGTTCGGGCTGGCTCAGTTGGCCGGGAATATTGTTTCTGAGCATCTGCAGCAAGGCACGCTGGTTGAAGTGATGTCCGACTGGCAACCACCGTCAGTTCCGGTCGCTTTGCTTTATCCTCATCAGCGTTTTCTATCTCCTACAGTGCGCGCGTTTGCTGACTGGGTAGCCGAGCTTTTCCGGGAGTGATGGCACGCCGTATCTGAAAGAAGCATTTTGCTGAATGAGATATGGTACGAACTGTCGGATAGAATTAAACATGACCGGCCCAGTATGACTTTAGCCCGGCACTAAAAACACCGGGCTATATTATTGTTCAGGAAAAGGTTGCTATCAGATGATCGCTGAAACGACGGATTTCATTTTCCACATCCGGCGATTTGACCACATCATTTGTGATGAAAGTGGGTAGTGGCGTCATACCCAGGAACTGATTGGCCTTATGGAGATGCAGGTATAATCCGTCCACGCCAACGCCCTCAAAGAACTGCTCAGGATCGTTAAAGGCTTCCAGTGGGGCATTCCAGGTCAGGGACAGCATGTACTTTTTGTTCTGAAGAAGCCCACCCGAACCGTATTTTTTTGAGCCATCAGAACGAGTACGGCCATCACTTTCATACAGAGAACCATGACCTTCGGTAAAGACTTCATCGATCCATTTTTTTACCGTCCACGGCTCGCCCATCCACCATCCCGGCATCTGATATATCAGGACATCACTGTTAAGAATCCTGGTGATTTCGTTCTGTGGGTCATAATCGCTGTCAGCCTTGGTAACGGATACCTTATGTCCGAGTTGGCTCAACACCTCATTTGCTGTGTTGACATAAAGTTCGTTTAGCTCACCTCTGGCAAAGTTAAAACTTTTAGCGCCATTAATAATAAGAATGTTACTCATATAATTACTGCCTTTTCTTCATGTTTGAACCTGTACTAATAGAACAGTCAATTTTGTTTAAAATAAGATAAGAATTAGCCCGCTGATGTCGCTGGTTGCAGGTAGACGTTTCGACCTGCTGCCAGCCCAGATAAGGCACCGGCTACCGTAATTACAGCAGTCATCAGCAGGGGAACGGTCCAGCCACCGTACCAGTCATGGACCTTACCCAGCAAAAGGGGACCCATTGCAGCCATAAGATAGCCCACGCACTGCGCCATGCCGGACAGTGCAGCAGCATCACCTGCATTTGTTGTACGTAACCCGACAAAGGTCAGGCCCAGCATCATGCTGGCACCGCAGCCGAATCCCAGAATTGCAGCCCACAACATCGACAGGCTCGGCGCGTACAGTATTCCTATAAGAGAAATTCCCGAAAGCAAACTGACAACAACAGCCGCCATTTTCTGGTCCTTCAGACGACGCAGCGTAGCCGCCAGCATGAGTCCAGGGATTGCGGTAGTAAACTGCAGCATCCCGTGTACGGCTCCGGCTTTTTCAGGTGAAATCCCATTATCCGTAAGAATGGCTGGCAGCCAGCCTACCGCAACATAAAACGGCATTGCATTCAGTCCCATAAACAGCGTGACCTGCCATGCGAGAGGAGATTTCCATACGGAGACACTGGTGTGCTGATTAGGATCTGAGAGCTTGTGCTTATGGTGATTGCTCAATTGTGGAAACCAAAAAACCAGTGCAAGTACAGGCGCTATCACTAACAGAGCAAGCGCACTGTCCCAGCCCCATTGCTGGGACAATGGGATGATAATTGCGGAGCCAACGGCACCTGCGGCTCCCATTGTGATGGAATATGCGCCGGTCAATGAGGCGACGTTTCTGGCAAAGTCACGCTTGATAAGGCCAGGCAACAGGACATTCCCCAGCGCGATACCGGTGCCTATGAGCATCGTTCCGGTGTATAGCGCCCATACACTACCTGCTGAACGTAGTAGAATACCTGCAGAAATCACTATCAGTGCGCCGAACAGTGTACGTTCCAGACCAAATTTTCGGGCAATAATCGCACTCACAGGTGAAAACGCAGCAAAGGCAAATAACGGTAATGAGTTAAGCCATCCTACGGACGTTATACTCAGTTGATAGTGTTCCTGAACGAGCTTCAAAACCGGTGCTATCGAAGTAAAGGGAACGCGCAGGTTTACGGCGATGAAAAGAATTCCCATCACAAGGGCCGCAGTGCGCCACTTGTTAGTGATATATGACATATTTCTGACTTTCTCTGAAAAAAGAGAGACTTTAAGATACAAACCGTTTACAAGATATAGATAATCAGACAACATATTTCTAAAATATGCCAAAACATAAAAAAGTAGTTTCGTCGCCCGATGAATTTGACGCTGACATCTTTCTGCAGCCAGCGGTAGCCCTCTACGCTGCACCGGCGCAAGAATATTCCGGTATAACGCCGCATGCGCACCGGAAAGGTCAGCTTATCCTGTCCTTGCATGGTGCAGTGAGTTGTGAAGTTCAAAATGCTCTGTGGCTTGTCCCTCCCCGACATGCCGTCTGGATACCCGGAAATACGCCTCACCGTTGTCGTGTAACAAATAATGCCCGAACCTGTTTTCTGTTTATAGAGCCCGGGGCGGCTGTCATGCCCGAAACATGTTGTACTATTGCCGTTACGTCTCTAGTTCGGGAACTTATTCTTTATCTTGCCGAGCAGGAACCCTCTTATTCCGCTGGTAGTAAGACGGCCAGGCTGGCTGCTGTGCTCCTGGAACAAGTGCCAGACGCACCGGTTGACGCACTCCACCTGGCAATATCAGACCATCCTAAAATTAGGCAGATGGCTGAGGCACTTTTTGCGGTTCCGGGGGACAGGACGACCTTACAGCAGTGGGCTTCCCGCCTTGCAACCAGTGAACGGTCGTTGGCCAGAATGGTGCTATCAGAGACGGGAATGAGCTTCGGACGCTGGCGGCAACAGTTACATTTGATGATTGCCCTGAATGAGTTGGCCGAAGGAAAATCAGTGCAGGGCGTCGCTGGCACTTTGGGCTATGACTCTGTGAGTGCCTTTATCACCATGTTCAGAAAAGCGTTAGGTAAATCGCCCACACAGTATTTTGCTTCGCTAAATTAAGTGGTAAGGGACATAACGGAGCACGGTTATTCTGTTGCCGAAGTTATCAGACCGTCTGGGCGTTTCTGCGCACAGCCTCTACAAGTGGCTACGGGCTATCAAGCCTGATAACAGCGAACATCTTACCTCGCTTCAATACCAATGCATTTTTAATGGGTATAATATGTGACTGCTTTTGCCGCATTATTGTCAGGTACAAGGACTGGTGATGAATATTGATTTCCGTTTAATTCGCAGCGCCCCCAAAAGCCGTAACGATAGCTTTGAAGCACTCGCCGTACAGTTATTTAGGAAAACCTGCCGAGTACCGACAAATTCAACATTTATTAGTCTGCGTGGAGATGGTGGAGACGGTGGCGTTGAGGCATATTTCCGCTCACCGGACGGTGCCATATTCGGTGTTCAGGCAAAATACTTTTTCCAGCTTGCTTCCGCAGAGCTTACACAGATTGATAGTTCCCTTAAAGCTGCGCTAAGCAACCATCCCACACTAACCGAATACTGGATTTATATACCGTTTGACCTGACCGGGCGTGTTGCTGCGGGAAAGCGAGGAAAAAGCCAGGCGGAACGCTTTGAAGAATGGAAAAGTAAAGTCGAATCGGAAGCGTCAGCGAAAGGGAAATCACTTTCTATTGTCCTTTGTACCGCTGTTGTTATCTGCAATCAATTACTTGAGATAGACCCTTACGGAGGGATGCGCAGGTATTGGTTTGATGACACGTTGCTGACAACAGCTCAAATTCAACAATGTCTGGATGACGCCATTGCTTTTGCCGGGCCAAGATATACTTCAATGCTGGATGTGGTGACGAATGCTCATGTCGGCCTGGATTTTTTTGGTGGGACTGGTGACTTTTGCGAGTGGTACGAAACATCATTAACACCAATCGTTCGAGAGTTCCATTCACTGAATGGATACGGACGCAAATCGCTGGATATACTCGGCGAAACCCGTGCTACATCTGCCACTGCATTGATTGAAGAAATAATTACCTACTGTGAGAGCATGAGAGATAACAATGTCACGGCCACATCGGTTACAGATCTTTGCTTCACTCTGTCATCCCTATTGACACTTTTCGCTGATGCCCGCCATGCTCAAGAAGATAAATTTTATGAAAAGCATGGCAAGCATAGTGATACAGAATCGTTCCGACAGTTCCACGCAGAGTATATGTGTGCATTTCCTGCCGGAGATATGGATGCGGCGAGAAAATGGGAAGAGCAGGCGCAGCAACTGCAAAATTTGCTGACTTCTCAGGTCATTGGTGCCGCAACAGCACATTCCTTACTGCTGGTTGGGCCAGCGGGTATCGGCAAAACCCACGCGATTGTCAGCGCAGCATTGCGTCGACTGGAACATGGTGGTTTTTCCCTGGTCGTCTTTGGAGACGACTTTGGCAAAGCAGAGCCTTGGGAAGTGCTACGCAGTAAAATAGGGCTGGGTGCCGCCATCGGTCGTTCGACATTATTTGAATGCATACAGGCCTGCGCCGAACATACTGGCTTACCTTTTGTCATTTATATCGATGCCTTGAACGAAAGCCCGCGAGAAGTGCGCTGGAAGAACAAGCTTCCCGAATTGCTCGCTCAATGCAAGTCTTATCCAGACATCAAAATCTGTGTTTCAACCCGAGATACCTATCGCAATCTTGTGGTCGATTCACGCTTTCCAGGGTTTGCTTTCGAACACATCGGTTTTTCAGAACATCAATTCGAAGCGGTACAAGCTTTCGCAGCCTACTATGGGCTGGATGCAGAGATTACACCACTTTTTTCACCCGAACTCAGTAATCCTTTATTTTTACACTTGGCCTGTAAAACGCTAAAGGGCGAAGGCCGTGATAGTCTGGATATTTCTTTGCCGGGTTTTACCTCTCTGTTTCAAGGACATCTCAAACATTGCGATGTTTTAATTCGAGAACGCCTCCACTACGCGAACCCTCGCAATCTGGTAAGGACTGCAATGATGGCACTCGCGAATACCCTGACACATGAGTTGCCGCAGAACCGAACCTGGGAAACCTGTTGCGAAGCACTGAGCAAAATAGTGGGAACTGAGACCGCTCCTGAATCCTTTTTAAATGCATTGGCACATGAAGGCCTCATTATCCTTTCTGTTGTAGATGAGGATACCTTCCTGATCCGTCTGGGTTATCAACGCTACGGTGACATACTCCGTGCTATCAGCCTTGTGGAATCTCTTGATTCGGATACAGCAAAACTAGCGGAGAAAATTGCAGCGTTAACAGAAGAAGATGCTGGATTGCTGGAAGCTCTTGCCGCCGTGCTGCCAGAGAAAACTGCTCTTGAAATTACTGCTGAAGAAGTAGGATTACCATCCGAACAAGCCCATAAGCTGTTCATCCAGTCATTGGTTTGGCGCTCCCGACAAAGTGTAGTGGAAGAAATTGATGAACACATCCATGCAGCACTGCATACACCTAGATTATGGGAGTCGGTTTATGAAGCGCTGTTTTCACTTAGTCTGGTTCCTGACCATCGTCTAAATGCAACTAACTGGCTGGGGCCATTTTTACGGCAGTCATCCTTAGCTGAACGTGACACCTACTTGTCATTAGCTGCGCTCGGATCATTTGATAACAAGACTGCTGTCTATTCACTCATCCATGCAGCACTATTTGCTGACATAACCCATTGGCCTGCTGAAAGCCGGAGGCTGGCCAGTCTAACACTTGCCTGGCTTACTTCGTGTGCTGACCGCCGAATCAGGGATTTATCCTCAAAAGGGCTAAGCAGAATTCTGGCAAACTACCCGGAAAACTGCCAAACAGTAATCAGTGAATTTGCATATTGTGATGATGATTACGTATTAGAGCGTATTAGCCTTGCTATCTACAGTGCATGCTTATTGTCACGCCAACGCAGAAATGCGTTTATGCCAGCGCTCCCTGGTCTAATAAGCATTGCGTCCGATAGCGAGAATATTCTGCTCCGGGATACGGTTCAGCTATTAGTAAACTTGTTGAAAACAGGAGAATTTCCCACAGCCGTCACAAGCCAATTACAGCATTACCAGACAAACGTATCATTACCATCACGATGGCCTGTACTGGCGGATGTCAAACCCCTCCTAGATCTGGAACATTTACCATCAAACATGGTGCTCTGGGGAGAGTCCATGGCCCCGGATTTCTGGCGTTATCAGGTGGAATCGAAGATTTCCGGCTTTGACTTGGAGAGCGCCAATATCAGCCATGAAAACATTGCCTGTTGGTTAATGCGAGAAGCACTTAATTTAGGGTATCCCGGTTATAACCACTGCGCGCTCAATTATGATCGCCATATCGGGAGTCAGTATGGCTCGGGACGGGGTAGAAAAGGGTATGCTGACCGACTCGGTAAAAAATATTACTGGATCGCCTTACATCGACTACTGGGCATTCTGGCCAGTAATGTTCCCGCACTGGAAGACCCATATTCCGACTACGAACCTACAAGTGATCATCTATGGTCAGTCGACGTCCGTAAAGTCGACCTGACCGATGTACGCGACATCACCGCAGAAAGTGTCTATCCAGTACTGATGGAAGAAACAAATTATGCATTCCCTGACCGCAATTCAGATATCAAAGGTTGGGTTCGGGCCGATGATTTGTCACCTTATGAAGCTTGTCTGATTCGAACTGACAAGGAAGGGGAACAGTGGGTAGCGCTTTCACACAGCTATTGGGACGAGGATAAAGCGCCGAATGACAATAGCTGGAATTCACCTTACCTGGCAGTACGTGCTTATTATTCAAGCGCACTCATAAATGAAAGCATCCAGAACTTTAAACAGAAAAGTGCACGCGATATTTTCCAATATAATCAGGGGAATAGCTGTTATCGCGGTTATCTTGCTGAATATCCTGACAGCCCAGTGTACAAAAAACTTCTTAATAATGAGGAAGATAGTGAAGCATTTAATTTTACAGAAGTCAGTTTACTACGCGGAAGCGAATGGGAATATGACTACTCATATACCACGCCCGAGCGCCAGGATAACCTCATTGCTCCATGCCAGGGAATCATTCAAAAACTCGAACTTTTATGGGATTGTCAAAGCGGTTGGGTTGATCGTTCTGGCAAACTTATCGCCTTCCACCATAAAGGTGTAAGGCAAAGCGGACTTTTCATTCATCGTTCGGCGTTGAACGCCTACCTGTCCATAACAGGTGAAGAACTTATATATCGCCGTTTTGCTAACAGGGGATATTTTGATTTAGCTGGCCGTAACGGTTCGCAAATAGACCTGAAAACTTGGATCCAGTACCGGGCAGACAAGGCCCCAGTAGTTTTACGAGAAGAGGAACTGCCGTTTAACTGCTGACAACGATACTTATTAAGTAATCAACTGGCTGCCCTGGCATCGAATGCCAGAAGAACCATTTCACACTACCAATTTAAGTAGACTGAAGGAATACTTGGTATAAACAAACGCACGCCATATCGGATAGAGGGGACTATGAACGAAACCATCGAAAAACTGATTGCCAGTGGAAAGGAAGGGCCATGGTGGGACTTTAAACAAACCTACCACCAAAACAATGCAGCCCTTGTTCACGATATCCTCTGCATGGCAAACGTCCTGCATGACGGTGACCGGTATCTGATTTTTGGCGTGAATGATGAAGGGTTGGTTACCGGCGTGCCGGAAGAAGGTAAGCAACTTAACCAGGCAAATTTAATCGATCTATTAAGAAAAGTCAGTTTTGCAGAGCACCATTGTCCGGATATTCAGCTGCACCACATCACACTCCAGCATAAGGTGCTGGCTATTCTACAAATTCGTAACGTCAGAATGAAACCCTACTATCTGACCCAGGACTATATAAAAGAGGGAAAAACTGTCAGAGCCGGTGTCGTTTACACTCGGCAACAAGATGCCAATACGCCCGTAACTAGCTGTGCCAGCCCTGGAGATATCATGGCAATGTGGAGAGAGCGCTTTAACCTGGACCTGGCACCCGCTGACCGCATAGTCAGACTGCTTCTCGATTACGACAATTGGGAATATGACGGTATCAGCGAGGCCTATTATCGGTTGGACCCGGATTATGCCATTCATATTGGCGACACAGAAAAAGATATAGGAGGACAACACTGGTGGTCAACGATTAGCATTGAGCAACCTTGTCACTATGAATACATCCTCAAATACCGTGGGCGTGTACTTGAACGAGTGCCAATCGTACATTACAGAAATGAGGGTTTACAGTTTCCCTTTCCAGAGATGGATACGCTGGCTTATCCAGGAAAAAGGGATGGATTCGTAACTGATTATTATGCAGACGTTTTTTACTTCGTAAAAAACACCTTACCCTACAATCTGTTGAGTCATATCAGAGGATTACACTCACTGCCTGGCCATAATTCTGGTATAACCATGCCGTTAACCACCCATACCAAACCGCCGATTATCGAGCTGCCATTCATGGTGTTTGAGAACGCAGGGAAAAAAGAAGAAAAGCTAAAGTTTATTCAAAGTCAGCTTGCTGATTTTTGTCCGGATGGTATGCCTGATACAGCATCGATGAAAACTGACCCAGAACTAAGAATGGAAGCAGAGAGACAATTTTCCTGGTGGGTTTTTAACCATATGCGTTGAGCCGAAGCCAGTAACCCTGCCTGGGAGTTGTTCATTTTTGACGTTGCAACTAAAGGTCAGCGCTACGATAGCGTGTTTTAGTGCGCACTCGCGTATTTTCTCCCTCTTAGGCTGAGGAATCCCCAGAAAATTAGAGATAGGGAAAAGGTTGTTTAACGCTCGAAAGTAGTGTGTTAAACGACCAGTTATCGAGAGGTGAGACCTTCATTACTTTCACATCTCGATGGATAGATGAACAATAAACACTCAATTGTTCATCAACTGCCCATTCTAATCCTCTGAAACCACTAATAGAAAATTAGTGGGGATTCCTCAGCCCTCTTGGGTGAATTTGGCCTGCTTTCGCAGGCCATATACTGCACCCACGCACGACGATGTGCTTTAAGAGAGTCAACGGCAATACCAATAAAAAGCGCTCGGTTGCACGATGTGGACAGCATCCTGATATGGCTCCCATGGACTTACCCCCCAGCCGCGTCCAACATAGCGAAGCCAGCACTCAGGCTCCATGACATTTTTTATACTTTACTCCCGACCCGCAGGGACAAGGTTCATTTCTGCCTACCGCCCCGAAAAATCGCGTTACTTCGGATTTAGCCGCCTTGTAAGCAAGCTGCGCGATGTAGTTCGACTGATTTTCAACCTCCTGTCGCTGCTCACCTGTTAACCCTTCAAAAAAAGGGGCTAGCCGACACATCTCCGATTCTGCCTGCTCCTGTTCGCCTGCAAGTGCCAGTATAACGGCGTAAGCGCCTGAAGTCGCTTGAGGAAGAGAACGCCAGACTCAAGAAGCTGCTTGCCGAAGCCATGCTGGATAAGGAGGCACTTCAGGTGGCTCTGGGGCGAAAGTACTGACGACAGACCAGAAGCG
>NZ_PIBO01000132.1:0-201 GCF_002806725.1 Raoultella sp. T31 | reverse complement strand
GTGGCGGCGTTGCCTTACCCGGCCTACAGGTGCTGTGTTCGAACGCGACTCATCTGGCCTTGTGGTCCTGGTGCCGGGTGGCGGCGTTGCCTTACCCGGCCGACAGTGCTGTGTTCGAACGCGACTCATCTGGCCTCGTGGTTTGAGCGCCGGGTGGCGGCGTTGCCTTACCCGGCCTACAGGTGCTGTGTTCGAACGCGA
>NZ_PIBO01000131.1:0-201 GCF_002806725.1 Raoultella sp. T31 | reverse complement strand
CCTGTGGCACTGGCGCCGTTTGCTCCCCGGTGGCGCTGCGCTTACCGGGGCTACGTGGGTGCGGTGTCTGGCTTGATCGCCTGGCGTATTGCCCTGCGGCGGGCCTGTGGCACTGGTGCCGTTTTGCTCCCCGGTGGTGCTGGCGTCGTTTGCTCCCCGGTGGCGCTGCGCTTACCGGGGCTACGTGGGTGCGGTGTCTGG
>NZ_PIBO01000130.1:0-203 GCF_002806725.1 Raoultella sp. T31 | reverse complement strand
CTAGCCCGACCGGTAGGCCGGGTAAGGCGTCAGCCGCCACCCGGCAAAATACCGGTACGCCGTCCAGGCCAGCACAAGGGCCCATCACTCATTACGCAAGCAAATCCGCAACCACCGCTAGCCCAACCGGTAGGCCGGGTAAGGCGTCAGCCGCCACCCGGCAAAAATACCGGCACGCCGTCCAGGCCAGCACAAGGGCCCAT
>NZ_PIBO01000129.1:0-215 GCF_002806725.1 Raoultella sp. T31 | reverse complement strand
AAAGCGCACAGCTGGTGTGCTGCCCGGCGGCGCTGCGCTTGCGCGGGCCTACGGGATGAAGGCCGAACTGTAGGCCGGGTAAGCATCGCGCCACCCGGCAAAATAACGGCGCAGAAGCGTAGCCCGGGTAAGGCGCTTGCGCCGCAACCCGGGAATAACTTCCGTCCGGGCTGGTTGATTTCCCCGGCTTGCGCTGCGCTTAGCCGGGCTACCTT
>NZ_PIBO01000012.1:0-130911 GCF_002806725.1 Raoultella sp. T31 | reverse complement strand
TCCCCGGGTTGCGACGCACAGCGTCTTACCCGGGCTACAGGCTAAACAACGTTCCTGGGTTGTGACGCGCGGCGTGTTACACGGGCTACAGGCGGAACAACGTTCCTGGGTCACGACGCGATGCGTCTTACCCGGGCGACGGGCGGAACAACGTTCCTGGGTTGTGACGCGCTGCGTCTTACCCGGGCTACAGGCTAAACAACGTTCCCGGGTTGCGACGGACTGCGTGTTACCCGGGCGACGGGCGAAACAACGTTCCCGGGTTGCGACGCGATGCGTCTTACCCGGGCTACGAGCCCTGTCATCGTTTGTAGCCCGGGTAAGGCGTCAGCCGCGACCCGGGAATTGCCGCAGGTTAAACAATTTCCTGCGCGTACTGCCACAGCGCCTTCAGCTGCGCCAGCTTCTCTTTATCGTCCGCGTACTGCTGATACAGCATCTGCAACTCATCGGCATAGGCCTGCAAAAACGCCGGCGTAAACACCTCGCGACGATGCTCTAACCAGCGCTGCTGCTCGGCCTCGTCAAGGCTGCCGGGGAAGTTGCGGGCGCGGTAGTTGAACAGCAGACGCTCTATCCGCTTGTCGGCAAAGGTAATATCCAGCGCCGGCAGGTTGCGCGGCTCGGTTTCCAGCACAATTTTCATCGCCGCGCGATCGGCATCGCTGAAGAAGCCGTTATAGAGCTGAGTGTCGACGTTGTCGGAGGGAACAAACGGCTCCGCTTCGGCGAAAATAGCCACCGCTTTTTCCCGCACCTGCGGATGGTTGCGCAGCAGCTGCAGGTTATCCAGGCAGCGCTGGCGGTTAATCCCCAACCGGTCGGCATCCTGCGGGCGCAGCGTATTATCCTGGGCCAGCACCGGGCATTTATTGAGATGAACCAGCTTAACCGGCACCGCCGCCAGCTCCCCCAGATCGGCCTTTGGCGTGTACAGCCGCTCGCGCAGGGTATCGGCATCCAGTTCCAGCAGCGGCGTCATATCACCGGCCAGATCGACCATGATCACCGCATTGCGGTTATCCGGATGCCAGGCCAGCGGCGCTACCAGGCTGGTGTTGCCGCGCGCCGCGCCGAACATGCCGGAGACATGGACCAGCGGCTTCATTTGCGGAACGTCGATCAGCGTCGCCAGCTTGCGCTTATTGCGATGGCTGTAAAGATAGTCAAACAGACGCGGTTGCCGGGCTTTGACCAGTTGCGCCATGGCGATGGTGGCGTAAACGTCGGCCATCGCGTCGTGGGCATTGCTGTGTTCAATGCCGTTGGCGACGGTCAGATGCTCAAGGCGAAAGCTCGGCAGGCCGTCCTCGTTCTCCGGCCAGTTGATCCCTTCCGGGCGCAGCGCATAGCAGGCGCGCATCACATCCAACAGATCCCAGCGAGAGTTGTCGTGCTGCCAGCTCCAGGCGTAGGGATCGTAAAAGTTACGATAAAAAATATTCCGGCTGACTTCATCATCGAAGCGCACATTGTTGTAGCCGACGATGCAGGTTTTCGGCACCGTGAACAGATCGTGAATCCGGCGGGCAAAGGCGGCTTCGTTGTCGCCTTTGGCGTTCGCCTCCTGCGGGGTGATCCCGGTTACCATCACCGCCTGCGGCTGCGGCAGATAGTCGTCGGCCAGTTTGCAGTAGAAAACCTCCGGTTCGCCGATGATATTCAGCCCGGCATCGGTGCGAATGGCGGCGAACTGGGACGGACGATCGAGCGCGGGGTGGGTACCGAAGGTCTCATAATCGTGGAATAAAAATCCGGGCTGGTTGGCGCTATCTTGCATAATCTGTTCATTTTCCATGGTGGCTGGCACCCGTTATGGTAAACGATTTACCTGGGCATCAGAAGGGCGTTGGCCGCGCGATGCCTCCGGCGTGTCATATTTTCTTGCAATTAATCCCTGATTTGAAAGGAGAACTTCCGTAAAAAGGACGGCGAATCTGTCAATTTAGAGGATATGCCGTTGAAAGGCCGTTTTTTTATTGCTGTCACTTTGCTCGCTTCGAGCGTTTCTTGCGCATTTGCTGCCAATGATTTGCCCGTCACCGTGCCGCCACCGTCCATTCAGGCGGGATCCTGGGTACTGATGGATTACACGACCGGCCAGATACTGACTGCGGGGAATGAACACCAGCAGCGTAACCCTGCCAGCCTGACCAAACTCATGACCGGATATGTCGTCGATCGCGCCATCGACAGCCATCGCATCTCCTTTGATGATGTTGTGACCGTTGGCCGCGATGCCTGGGCCAAAGGCAACCCTGTTTTCGACGGCTCGTCGCTGATGTTCCTTAAGGCCGGCGATCGGGTCAGCGTTCGTGATTTAAGCCGCGGCCTGATCGTCGACTCCGGTAATGATGCCTGCGTGGCGCTGGCCGACTATGTCGCTGGCGGCCAGCCGCAGTTCGTGGCCATGATGAATGAGTACGTAAAAAAACTGCATCTGCAGGATACTCACTTTGAAACCGTGCATGGCCTGGATGCGCCGGGTCAGCACAGCTCGGCGTATGATCTTGCGGTACTGTCGCGGGCGATCATTCACGGCGAGCCGGACGTTTACCACATGTACAGCCAAAAAAGCCTGACGTGGAACGGAATTACCCAGCAAAACCGCAACGGTCTGCTGTGGGATAAGACCATGAATGTTGATGGGCTAAAGACCGGGCATACCTCCGGCGCCGGCTTTAACCTGATTGCCTCCGCGGTGGATGGCCAGCGGCGCCTGATAGCCGTAGTGATGGGCGCCGACAGCCCGAAAGGGCGCGAGCAGCAGGCGGCTAAGCTGCTGCACTGGGGCCAGCAAAATTTCGATACCGTTCAGGTGCTGCAAAAGGGCAAGAAGGTCGGTAGCGAGCGGATCTGGTACGGCGATAAAGAGCAAATCCAGCTGGGCACCGATCAGGATTTCTGGCTGGCGCTGCCGAAGTCGGAAGTGTCACGTATTAAAGCCAAATACGTGCTGGATAAAAAAGATCTCGAAGCGCCGATTGCCGCGAATCAACGGGTCGGGGAAATCTCACTCTATGATGGCGACAAAGTGGTCGCCCACTGGCCGCTGGTGACGCTGGAAAGCGTCGGCAAAGGCGGCGTGTTCTCGCGGATGAGCGATTATCTGCATCACGCGCTGTGACCGCAACGCCCCGTCCGGGGCGTTTTTTTGCCTCATTTTTCGTTCCCCCGCATTGGCCACTCTGTGAATCAGCGCACATACTGATGTGCATCACCTGGCTACAGTATATGTACATTTATACAGTTACTATCACTGGTGGAGGCACGATGAACTACAGCGTGAAGTCCGTCGGCAAACGTACCATTGCCGGTTTTCATAGGGTGGGGCCCTGGGATCAGACCGTTAAACAGGGTTTTGAGCAGCTCATGGCGTGGGTCAGCGGCCGTCAGATTCCGGCACAGGAGTGGGTGGCCGTCTACTATGACAATCCCGATCAGGTCCCGCCGGAGAAGTTGCGCTGCGCTACGGTGGTCACCGTGGCCGACGATTTTGTCGTTCCGCCCAACAGCGAAGGGGTCATTATCACTGAGATTGCGGGGGGAGAGTACGCATTCGCCAGCGCGCGGGTGGAAAACCACGACTTCTCGACGCCGTGGCTGGCGTTCTTCAATAGCCTGGTGCAGAGCAAAGAGTATCAGCTGGCGGCAAAGCCCTGTTTTGAGGTCTATCTCAACGACGGCAATCAGGACGGCTACTGGGACATCGAAATGTATGTCGCGGTCGAACGGGTGGAGAAATAAGCGCTTACCCCTTCTGTGGACAAGGTTTTTTACATTAGCGTACAGCTTACGCTGAAAAAGCAGTTACAATTGGCCTTTGCTTCCTGCCGCCGTTTGCTTGCTGGAGAGGTTTGTGCGCGCTGATAAATCACTTAAGCCTTTCGAAATCCGTCTGTATCGCCACTATCGCGTGGTGCATGGTATTCGAATTGCTTTGGCCTTTGTCCTCACTTTTTTACTGGTTCGTTTGCTGAATGTTCCGGAAGGGACGTGGCCTCTGATCACCCTGGTGGTGGTGATGGGGCCGATTTCATTCTGGGGTAACGTAGTACCACGCGCCTTTGAACGTATTGGCGGCACTATCCTCGGCTCGGCGCTCGGGCTGGTCGCGTTAAAGCTTGAGCTTATCTCCTTACCCGTGATGGTGCTGTGGTGCGCGGGGGCGATGTTCCTCTGCGGCTGGCTGGCGCTGGGCAAAAAACCGTATCAGGCGCTGCTCATTGGCATTACGCTGGCGGTCGTGGTCGGCGCGCCGCCCGGGGATATGCACACGGCGCTATGGCGAAGCGGCGATGTTATCTTTGGCTCCCTGCTGGCTATGCTGTTTACCGGCATCTGGCCGCAGCGGGCGTTCCTGCACTGGCGAATCCAGATGGCAAATTACGTCACCGCCTTCAACCGCCTGTATCAGGCCGGATTCTCCCCCAATCTGGTGGAAAGACCGCGGCTGGAAAAACATCTGCAAAAAGTGCTTAACGACGTGGTCAAGATGCGCGGGCTGATTACGCCGGCAAGCAAAGAAACCCATATCCAGAAAGCTATCTTCGAAGCCATTCAAACCGTGAATCGTAACCTGGTCTGCATGCTGGAACTGCAGATCAATGCATACTGGAGCTCACGTCCCGGTCATTTTGTGATGCTCAACGCCCACACCTTGCGCGAAACCCAGCAGATGACTCAGCAAACGCTGCTGACGATTGCGCATGCGCTGTATGAAGGTAATCCGCAGCCGATTCGCGCCAACACCGAAAAACTTAATGAGATCGTCGCCGAACTGCGCGAACTCATGAAAGAACATCAGGGAGATAGCCTGGCGGAAACCCCGATCCACGGCTACGTCTGGCTGTCGATAGAACTGGCGCGCCAGCTTGAACTGCTGTCGAATTTAATCTGCCGGGCTTTGCGTAAATAAAAACCAGATGCACGCCATTTGCCCACAGGTTGCTTCGATTCAGCAGCATTTAGGGGTATGATAAACATAAAGGAAAAAACATTGTCATCCGCGGCTGCTAACAGTTATGTTAGCCCTATATAGCAGTCGCTTTAGCGAATCCGAATCTCAAATATTAGGGGTGTAAAAATGGAAACAACTAAGCCTTCTTTCCAGGACGTACTGGAGTTTGTTCGTCTGTATCGTCGTAAGAACAAATTGCAGCGTGAAATTCAGGACGTTGAGAAAAAGATCCGTGATAACCAGAAGCGCGTACTGCTGCTGGACAACCTCAGCGATTACATCAAACCGGGCATGAGCGTTGAAGCTATTCAGGGCATCATCGCCAGCATGAAAAGCGATTACGAAGATCGTGTTGATGACTACATCATCAAAAATGCCGAACTGTCCAAAGAACGTCGTGACATTTCCAAAAAGCTGAAAGTCATGGGCGAAGCGAAGGCCGAAGAGAAGGTCGAAGAGTAATCGCATCGCGTCTGCCCGGCGGCGGCTCTCGCCGTCGGGAATGATCCCCTCTCTGGATTTATCTCCTTCCCCCGGCGGCGAACCGCCACGCCAGCTTTCACGCGCGACGGCGTTCACCACGGGCAATGGCAAATCACCTGCAAGTGCTACGAGGAACATGATGGACAATCTTTCGGCCTTCATCGCCGACATTCCGCTGCCGGACCGCGCGGCGATGGCTCAGGCGCAACAACATCTGGATGGTTTATTAAAACCGCCGGGCAGTCTGGGACGGCTGGAGGCGCTGGCAGTGCAGCTGGCCGGAATGCCGGGGCTGCACGGCCAACTGCAAGTGGCGGAAAAAGCGATTGTGGTGATGTGCGCCGATCACGGCGTCTGGCATGAAGGTGTGGCTATCTCGCCGCAGGCCGTCACGGCGATTCAGGCGATAAACATGACCCGCAAAAATACCGGCGTCTGCGTGCTGGCGGCCCAGGCGGGCGTGCAGGTGCATGTGGTTGATGCCGGTATCGACGCGGATCCGATCCCTGGTCTGGTGGATATGCGAGTGGCGCGCGGCAGCGGTAATATCGCCCGGACGGCGGCCATGAGCCGGGAACAGGCGACGGCGCTGCTGCTGGCCAGCATCCGCTATACGCGAGAACTGGCTGCGCAGGGCGTACGCGTATTCGGCGTTGGCGAACTGGGGATGGCGAACACCACCCCGGCGGCGGCGGTCGTCAGCGTGCTTACCGACAGCGATGCGCAGGATGTGGTCGGCATCGGCGCTAACCTGCCGGTATCGCAGCTGGGACACAAAGCCGATGTCGTCCGTCGGGCGATTGCGGTCAACCAGCCGCAGGCCGATGATGGTCTCGACGTGCTGGCGAAAGTGGGCGGATTTGATTTGGTGGGGATGACCGGCGTGATGCTGGGCGCCGCCTCCTGCGGACTGCCGGTTGTGCTGGATGGCTTCCTCTCCTATGCCTCCGCACTGGCAGCCTGCCGTCTGGCTCCGGGCGTGCATCCGTATCTGATCCCTTCGCATCTGTCGGCGGAAAAAGGGGCACGTATCGCGCTGGAACATCTGCAGCTGAAGCCCTATCTGGATATGGATATGCGGCTGGGAGAGGGCAGCGGCGCCGCGCTGGCGATGCATCTTGTGCAGGCGGCATGCACGGTATTTAACGACATGGGCACGCTGGCGGAAAGCCATATTGTCCTGCCGGAAAGCCGCTAAGCCGGACTCAGGGCGGCCGCTGTCGCCCTGAGTTTTTGCGGATTTACAGCGCTTTTTGCCAGACGCTTTGCGGCAGCAGATAGACATCGGCTTTCGCGTTCATACCGTCCGTTACAATATGATGAATCCCGCTGGCCATCACGGCCAGGGTGACGTCAAAGGCGTTCAGGCTGTCACCAAATCCCGCGGTCAGGTTCAGCATTGAGCCGTTGGCCATCAGGTAGACGGTTTTATCGCCCACCCGGTACGCATTGATATACGGCATCACCTCGTCGTGGCTGAACTGACGCAGATAGCCGCAGTCGATCTCTTCCGCAACGTGGCCGACATTGAGAATAAATACGCCATCTTTGGCGTTATCCAGCGCCGCGCTATTGACCACTTTCTTCGCGCCGGTTGCCGTGGCGACCACATCGGCCGAGGCGATGGCATCCTGTAAATCCACAACATGCCAGCCATCATAGGCTGCCTGCAGGCGACGGGCGGGATCGATTTCTGCCACCATCACCTGTCCGCCAAAGGCTTTCGCTGCGGCGGCAACGCCTTGTCCCACCAGACCGTAGCCAATGACCAACACTTTCTTCTCATGCAGCGTCAGGTGAGTGGTCTGGAAGAAGGTATGCCAGGCCGTGAGGCCCACCATGTGGCGGTTATGCAGTCCCTCTTTAACCGGGAGATCGTCCCAGTTAAAGATAGGGTAGCCGGGACGAATATCGCCCAGGCGGCTGACGCCGGAGCCGGTGGCTTCCAGACCGGCGACGATGTGGCCAAATTCACCGCGCTGGTGCAGCAGGGTGGTGAGATCGGCGCCCATTTCGCACAGGTGGGTAGGATCCCAGGCGATCGCTTTTTCCCAGGAGTGCTGCCAGTCGGCATCGCTCATGTCGCGCCAGGCGCAGGCCTGTGCGCCGCGCTCTACCAGCCAGGCGACAACCTCATCCTGCACGGTGGTGGGGTTACAGGTGGTCAGAAAGACTTTCGCCCCTTTCTCCAGAATCCCCTGCACCAGCGGAATCATTTTCATATCCAGATGCATACAGCAGGCCAGTCGGACATGGCTCAGATCGGGAAGGGCGGCGACCTGACGCAGCGTGCGCGGCATATTCTGGCTGGCCCATGCCACGTCTTTCACTAAATTTGTCTTATTATTCACTGTATTGTGACCTTCAATCCGTAGAGTGGGTTAAATCCCGGTGGGGAAATGATTCTAACGTAGTGTTCCGGGATCACATAACGGCGGCGTACCGCTAAATTCCGCGGGGAAGTCACCCTGCGAAAGATATGGTTGTTAAAATATGGTTAAAAAATGAAAATAAAATATAAGTTATTCCTATGACGTGAGTGAGCCGTTCGATGTTAAGCGTTTTACCGACCGCACTATTCTCGCGGGTGCGCATTTTTCTTGGACGATTAAAGCCGCATGCGCTGCCCGTTGCCGGAAAACATATCCTTCTCGGCTC
Source organism: Raoultella sp. T31 (assembly GCF_002806725.1). Lineage (NCBI taxonomy): Bacteria > Pseudomonadati > Pseudomonadota > Gammaproteobacteria > Enterobacterales > Enterobacteriaceae > Klebsiella > Raoultella sp. T31. The sequence continues at coordinate 122,810 of NZ_PIBO01000012.1, read as the reverse complement.
GTTAGGTGCCGGTACGGGGCTGGCCGTCACCAGTATGTTCAGCCACTGGCTGCTGGGTGAAATGAATCTGTGGTTTATCGCGCCGATGGGGGCCTCCGCGGTGCTGCTGTTCGGTGTACCGAATAGTCCGCTGGCGCAGCCGTGGTCAATCGTCGGGGGCAATGTGGTGTCGGCGCTGATCGGCGTGACCGTCGGGATGTGGGTGCCTCATCTTGCCCTGGCCTGCGGTCTGGCAGCCGGACTGGCCATTGCCGCCATGTATTTCCTCCGCTGTCTGCATCCGCCCGGCGGCGCCGTTGCGCTGACGGCGATCCTCGGCGGAGCGGGCGTCCACAGCGCGGGATACCACTTTGTCCTGACGCCGGTACTGCTCAATTCAATGATGCTGGCGCTACTGGCAATCATCTTCAACAACCTCGTCGGGCGGCGCTATCCTCACTCTCTGGCGGCTGAAGAGGTCAAACCTAACGTCGTGCCGCTGGGGATCCCGGTGACCCGCGAAGATATTCATGCCGCGCTTCTCGACGGTCAGTTCCTTGATATTGATGAGGATGACGTGCAGGAACTGCTGGAAAATATCGAGCAAAAGGCGCGAAGGCGAATGGCAACCGCGCCGAAAGCATAACGGCACGGTGCCGGGAGGGTTACAGCTCTCCGGTTATATACTGGGCGACGCTGATTGTCGCCTCGGCAGAGTATATCCACCGCTTTGGTCGCCCGGACTCGCCGGAGACGTTGCGCCACCATCAGTGCCTGACCTATCCGCGCGGGACGCAAAGCCCGCAGTGGACGTTTGAGTCCCGCGAGCAACCGGCTGAGTGTCAAGGTTCATGGCCCGTTCGCCACCAATAACAGCGAATCGCTTCGTGATGCGGTGCTGGCAGGGCTGGGTATTGCGCTGTTGCCTGATTTCAGCGCCCGGGAGGCCATTGGTCGCGGGCTGGTGCAGGAGTTGCTGCCAGGCTGGCGGCCGGTTGAGGTCTTTGCGCCAAACCCGTATGTCATCCGGCCCTATGCCCCGCGCGTGTTACGCGCGGTCGAGACGTTCAGCCACTATTTGAAGCACACCTTCAACTGAAAAGCGCCAGCTGTTCTGTCAGCGCCTGGTGAAAGCGGGGAAGCAAGTCTGTTTCGCCGGGCAGCAGTTGCGCCAGGGTTACGGTCTTATCAGCACGATAGACCCGGCCGCTGTTGAGGCGCGCTTCAAAATCATTCGCGGCCTGATGGGCGCCGATCAGATCGGTGTCCAGCAAAATCACCGCATGAGCAAGCACCACATGTCCTTGATCAGCGGCCAACGGCCGCCAGTACTGGGCGGTGCCGACAATTTTGCGGGCATGGTCGCCCTCGCCGCAGGCCAGGTTGTAGCGCCCGTCGCAAAATGACCCCGTCACCGCCTGATAATGACTCCCGACGCCAAACGTCGCCAGCGTGCGCTGAAGGAGCCCGCAGAGCTGTAGATAAATAGGTTCTGCCGCTTCGCCCAGCGGCTGCGTGACCGGCCAGGCGAGGCTGAGATTGATAATTCCGGGGCCCTGTGGGACCAGGCCGCCGCCGGAGCGGCGCAGCCACACTGGCCAGCCGCGACGGGAAAAAAGCGCGCTGACGGCGCTGAGTTCACTGAATTTGCGATAGCTGCCGGGGACCACCAGCCCTTGCGGAGCCTGCCAGATCTGCGCCGCCGCTTCGCCACGGCGAGCTTGCTCAAACAGCGGCTGTTCGGCCAGCGTCGGGTCAGGGCAGTAGCGCAGCGGCAGCGGTTGAGGATGAAACTGTGCCGGCCAGCAGGCCGGGCGGTTGTCCTTGATCATAAGGTCTCCATCTGCGCGGCGGTTTCCCGCCGCGCACCACGCCATCAGGCGCGAGGGTTCTTTTTCATCAACATGGCGGTGACGGCGGAGAGCAGACAGCCGCCGGTCAGGTAAATCGCCACGCTGTGCCAGGCGCCACCGGAGAAGGCGACTAACGCCGCGGCAATAAAGGGCGTAAAGCCGCCGCCAATGACGCTGGCGACCTGATATCCGACGCCAGCCCCGCTATAACGATAGCTGGCGCCAAACATCTCGGTGAACATCGGTTGCTGAACGCAAACCACCATGTCATGGGAAATATTAGCCAGCATCAGGGCGAAAAAGAGGATCCAGAAGTACGACTGACTTTCCAGCGCCATAAAGAACGGGAACGCGCAGAGCGTGCCGATGAGCGCGCCGGTAATGTAGATCCGCCGATGGCCAAAGCGATCCGCAAGCCAGGCGAAGCAGGGGATCGTCAGACAGCTAATCCCGCCGACCAGCAGACCAATATTCAGGAACAGCTCACGCGGCAGGCCGAGATTCTGCGTTGAGTAATTCAGGGCGAAGGCGGTGACAATATACATGGTCAGCAGTTCGCACAGACGCAGGGCGATAATCAGTAAAAACGCGCCGGGATGACGGAACAGGGCTTCGACCACCGGCAGGCGCTTTTTGGCGGTCTTTAGATGGGCCTCCTGCTGCTGATGTTCAAATTCAGCTGATTCAGCCATACCGTTGCGGATCCACAGCGCGACTAACACCAGCACCACGCTGAACAAGAACGGCAGGCGCCAGCCCCAGCTGAGAAACTGCTCGTTGGTGGTGTTGGCGCTGATCAGCGAGACCAGGCCGGTGGAAAGCAGCAGACCCACGCCGTACCCCACCTGGACCCCGCTGCTATAGAAGGCTTTTTTATTTTTGGGCGCACTTTCTACTGCCAGCAGCGCCGCGCCGCCCCATTCTCCACCGACGGCGAAGCCCTGAATAGCGCGTAGGGTGACGAGCAGCACGGGTGCCCACCAGCCGATTTGATTAAAAGAAGGGAGCAGACCGATGCAGGCGGTCGCAATTCCCATCATCCAGACGGTCATCATCAGCATTCGTTTGCGCCCAAGGCGATCGCCGAAATGACCGAAGATGATACCGCCGAGGGGGCGGAACAGAAAACCGACGCCGAAAGTGGCAAAGGCGGCCAGCGTGCCCATTGCCGGGCTAATCTGCGGGAAAAATTCGCGGTTAAAAACCAGGGCGGCGGTAATGCCGTAGAGTAAAAAATCGTACCAGTCAACCACGGCGCCGGCAAAGCTGCCCCAGGCAGCTCTTCTGGCGCGATTGAGTGAGCATGTCTCCCTGCCGGGGCGGGAGGAAATAAGCGTTGAGTCCATACCTGTCCTGTCTGTTGCTGTGTTTATCATTATTGGAATGAGACGCAGTCCTCGCGGCGTCTGTATAGAGACTACCGCGCCACCGGATGAGAGAAAAGATTTTTACCGAAAGTACTGCTTTAATGGTAAAAAATGTGCTTTTTATCGTCAGGCGTAAACATCGGTTCAGAGTGTTCTGGAAAGAGAGAATATTTTTAATCGAGAACCTCACAACCCGCTGCTGACGTCTTTTAAGAATTGGCCTTAATGGTTTACAATTAACTTATCTCCAATTCCTGAATGGTGAGCTAAATGCGTCTACTTTTCGCAGTTTTATTTTGTGTTATGGTTTTGCCTAATGCTTTTGCAGAAAAACTGCCTGCCCCAGTCGGGAAGCCTGTTTTAACCATTTCCGGCTTGATTGGAAATACAAATGCAGGCGATAGCGCGGTGTTTGACCTGGCTGGATTAGAAAAACTGGGGATGGAGACGATTGTCACCACCACGCCCTGGTACTCAGGAAAAGTGCGCTTTGATGGCGTTTCCCTTAGCAAACTCATGGATTTAGTCGGTGCCAGGGGGACAACGGCCAGGGTCATTGCCTTGAACGACTATACGACGACGGTCCCGCTTGATGATTTTCGCAAGTTCCCTGTTATCCTCGCGCTAAAATTAAATGGCGAATATATGCACATCCGTGATAAAGGCCCTTTATTTATTGTTTATCCGTACGATAGCAGCCCTGAACTGCAAAACCAGGTTTATTATTCCCGTTCGGCGTGGCAAGTTTCAAAAATTATCATAGAGTAAGGGTTTGATCTTGAATCGAATACTTACTGGAATTATTTTGTCGCTGTTCATCATCACCGGATACATTATGTATCTGGTGCATGAGCGTCAAAGTGAGTTGCAGAAATTAACCCGCTATACGGATACCTGGTCAGTCTCCCAGGTGGTTTCCGAGTACATGCGGCTGGAGTCGTGTTTAGGCGCATACGCGCTTGGCGTGGAGAGTGCTGACCACGATCAGGTCCGTCTGCGCCTGGATATTATGTTGAGCCAGGTGGAGCTGTTGCAGCAGGGCGACCTGGGGAATTTTATTCATAAAGATGCCGGGCGCCAGGCCACCGTCGATCGCCTGAACAGTATTTTGCAGCAGCTCGATAGCGGGCTGGATAAGATGACACCTGCCCAGATTAAGGCGGTGTTAAGCAAAATGAGAGAGATTGACGGCCCGATGACCTCGCTTGCCTCCACCTCGCTGGTGCAGGGGATTGACGTGGTTAATCATACCCACGATAAAATTCAGAATCTGTATTATATCTATTCAATTATCTCCATCCTGTTGATTACAACCTGTATTACGCTGGGGCTGTTGATGCTGCGGCAGAATAACAATCTGCGCCGCGCCCACGTGCGAATGAAACTGCTGGCCGACGATCTGCAGTTATCAAAAGAGAAACTGCAGGTGCAAAACCGCCGCCTGCAGTACGATGCCTACCATGATTCGCTGACCGGTATGCCTAACCGGCTCTCCTTCTGGCAAAAGTTGCAGGAAATCGTCAATCAGGTCAGGCCTTACGACGGTTGTGCCGTGGTGATGCTGTTCGACCTCGATAATTTTAAAGAAGTCAACGATACCCTGGGCCACGATTCCGGCGATAAACTGCTGCAGGAACTGGCCAGCCGCCTGTCGTTTTTCCGTAAAACCGCGGAAACGCTCTATCGTCTGGGAGGCGATGAGTTCGCGCTGATCTCCTGCGACCTGAGCGAAGAGATGGCGCTGGAACGGGCGATGGTGATTCGGGAAAAAATCATCCAGCCCTATCAAATCTATGACTCGATGATCAACATCGATGCCTGCATCGGCATCGTGCTTTCCGATCGCGAAACGCGTACCGATTATTTGTATAAATGCGCCGATCTTGCGCTGTATGAGGCGAAAAAAGAGGGCCCGGGCACCGTTAAGGTCTTCCGTCCCGCTATGCTGCAACGTCTCCAGGAGAATAAATCGTTTGAGGATGACCTGCTGCAGGCGCTCGATAATGATGAATTCCGGGTTTATTACCAACCGATAGCCGATACGGTCAGCGGCGAAATTTACGGTTATGAAGCGCTGGTACGCTGGTTCCATCCGATACGTGGCCTGGTTCCGCCGAGCACCTTTATTCCGATAGCCGAGAAAACGGGCATGATAAACGCCCTCGGCGAGTGGGTGCTCAGCACCGCCTGCGAAGAGGCGGCGCGCTGGTCATCGCCGCTTAAGGTCTCGGTAAACGTCTCGCCGATTCAGTTGATTAACTGCTCGTTGACCGAGGTGATTGTCAACGTATTGCAAAAAACGGGTCTCGATCCGCATCGTCTGGATCTGGAAATTACCGAGTCGGATGTATTCAATGAAAACACCCGCTCCTTAGAGATCCTCAGCCAGTTGCGCGAGCTGGGGATCCAGATTTCGATTGATGATTTTGGTACCGGCTACTCGTCATTGTCGCGGCTGAGCTATTTCCCGTTCGATAAGATAAAAATCGATCGCTCGTTCGTGATTAATATTCCGCAGCAAAAAGACGATCTCGATATTGTGCGTTTGATCATCAGTATGGGGAAAAGTTTGCATATGTGTATTGTCGCCGAAGGTGTCGAAACAGAAGAACAACTCCAGTCGCTGCAACAATTAGGTTGCGATCTGGTTCAGGGTTATCTGATTGGTAAACCCGGGCCCCTGAACACGCCGCTAAAATAAATTATCTGCGCTCCTGTCTTATTGCGGATCTGACTCATCAGATCCGTCCATCTTTATATTTAAACAAAACTAACCCTTATTGAGTATTAACAGGGGTAGAAAATTATCCTCTCTAAAAATAATACCCTCAGTGATTGAAAGGGGTATATCATATGCAACATATTTCACCGTTGCTACCGCACGCAAGGGTGCGGAAAGAGAGGCCGAATCATGCAGCGAATTATTATTCCCACCCATTATGTTCACACGCGCACCACGCCTCTGTGGACGAAAGAGACAGCGCCCGCTTCAATCTGGCAGCGGCATCTGGATGCCGGAACGCGGCAGGGGGTCTATCCCCGCCTGGCTGTGATGCAGGGGGCTATCCGCTATTACGGCTATGCCGATGAGACCAGCCCGCAGCCGGTGGACACACTGACGATTGAAGCCGGCCAGTTCGGCGTATTTCCGCCGGAGAAATGGCACCGAATTGAAGCCTTGACTGAAGACACCGTCTTCAATGTGGATTTCTATGTTGATCCTCAAATTCTGATAGAGGGGTAAGGTTACCGGTATGAACGACGAAAACAGGGGTTATTCACTGGCTGTTGCGAATGGCAACAATAATGACAGGCAAGAGAAAGTCTATTTGAAGCCGATGGCGCTATATATTCCCGCCATGGCCGAACAGGCGCTGGCGGAACTGGTTGCCCGGCTGTCGTCTGACAATACGCAAGGGAAGGGGTTCACGCTGTCGGTGACCAATAATAATAATGGCGTATCGGTGGATCAGGAGTTTGCCTCCCTGAGTGAACTGCAGGCGCCGGGCGTGGCTGCCGATGCCATCAAAGATCTGATTAATATCGTGCGCGGTTATGAATCGGATGAAGAGACCAACGTTTGCGGCTGGTAGCTTTACCGTCAATGCATCAGGCAGACACCCCGGTGTCTGCTCTCTCCTCCTGTGCCGCCCCTATCCGTTGACAACCCTTTTGGCTGGTGTGTGCTGCGAGCTCACGGTGTTGACCTTGAGTTTGAATTAAAACCGATCTTCAGTCCGCCCCTGACTTTGCCACTTTTTCGCAATCTTTATCTCTTTTTCTCATTTGTCAGTAAAAGGTATATGCCCGCAAAATCATGTCTAAGGCAGGGAGGGGGTTGCTCTGTGAACGATAAAACTCCTCTGATGGCTTTGCCTCTTTTACCACACCTCTTTTGTGGTTTTTACAGGTTTTCACCAGGAAAAGGCTTCTTTATGACATTATCTAAATTACTCCTCCCTTTGCTGATTGCCGGGAATCTCTCTTCTGCGTGGGCTGCCGGGCAGATTGTTCCGTCTTCTACCACCTTTCATGTCACCGCTGATGAGGCGCTGAAAAGTAAGCTTCCGCCGGATATCGCCAAACGCGGATATATCGTTGCAGGCACCAATCCGAATACGCCGCCAACCACTTTTTTCCAGCAAGACAATAAAACGCTCGCCGGGCGTGAGATTGATGTGATGAATGCCGTGGCGGCAAGGCTCGGTGTGGAAGTGCGCTGGCAGGATACCGGCGGTTTCGACAACATCATACCGGGGTTGAAATCCGGTCGCTATGACGTCGCGCTATCCAACATCAATGCCACCAAAAAACGTCTCGAGCAGGTCGATTTCGTCAGTTATTACGATGCGTCGCGGCTGGGGGTTATCTCGCGTAAAGACGCCAATATTGCGCCATTTACCTCTTTTAATGCCGTGTGCGGGCAGGAAGTGGGCGCCGGCGCGGGCACGACGCAGATCGGGCGTCTTGAAGCGGCCAGCAAAATTTGTACTGATGCGGGGAAACCGCCGATCAAGATTGCCGTCTTCCCGGATCGCCCTTCGGGCGTACAGGCTGTGGTCAGCGGTCGCGTACCGATGTTCTTCGGCCCGTATGAAGGTCTGACCTATCAGGTTAGCCAGGTCAAACCGCTGACGCTGACCGGCACTATTCATGTTGATGATGCGCCTGTATCCGTGGCGTTTCCTAAACAGTCGGGGCTGGAAGAGGCGGTGCAGGCATCCCTGAACTCGCTGATCAAGGACGGCACTTACCAGCAGATCCTCGATAAATGGTCCATCGGTTTTGGCGCAGTCAAAGAGTCGAAACGCAATGAAGAGATTTTCGGATGAGCAGTGAAACACACGATCGGCAGCCGGAAGAACTGAGGATCATCGGTAAAAAATATATCGGGCGCTGGATAAGCGCCCTGATAGTACTGCTGATATTGCTGGCTATGGGGAACTCCATGCTCAGCAATCCGCGTTTTGAATGGTCGGTGATTGCCGAAAACTTTACCGGTCCGTCGATCGTTCAGGGCGTACTGATGACATTGCAACTGACCGCAATTTCCGTGATTTTGGGCTTTGCAGGCGGCACGATTCTGGCGCTGATGCGCCTGTCATCCAATCCGGTGCTGGTCGCTGTCAGCTGGGGATATACCTGGTTTTTCCGCGGGGTGCCGATGCTGGTTCAGTTGTTTCTCTGGTACAACATTGCCGCGCTTTACCCGAATATTTCGCTTTCGCTGCCGTGGGCAGGTGAAATCTGGAGCGTTTCCGCGAACTCACTGATTAGCCCGTTCAGCGCTGCCGTAATTGCATTAGTCATGCATCAGTCTGCCTATGCCGCAGAGATTATCCGCGCCGGGATCCAGAGCGTCGGTACCGGGCAAGTCGAGGCTGCACGTGCTCTGGGTTACCGCCCGGCGCAGATATTCCTCCACACCATTTTGCCGCAGGCGATGCGCGCTATTCTGCCGCCGGCCGGGAATGAAGTGATCGGTCAGTTGAAAACCACCGCGGTTGTCTCGGTGATTTCATTACAGGATGTGCTGTTCTCCGCGCAGATTATTTATCAGCGCACCTATGAAGTGATCCCGCTGCTGCTGGTCGCCACCTTGTGGTACCTGCTGCTGACATCATTGCTTTCAGTGATTCAGTATTACGTTGAACGACATTTCAGCCGCAGTAGTCACCGCAAGGTAAAACGCAAAGCCGGGAAAGCATCGGCATCCGGCACGGTGAGTTCCCCCAGTATCAGCGCAGGAGAAGCCAGCCATGGGTGAAGCCATTGAATTTCGCAAAGTCACTAAACGTTTCTCCGGTAATACCATTCTGGATGAAATCAGCCTCGATATTCCGGCCGGTTCGGTCACGGTGATCCTCGGGCCTTCCGGTTCAGGGAAGTCCACCTTGCTGCGCTGTATTAATCATCTTGAAAAACTGGATGGCGGCACGATCCGTATCGGTGGCGAACTGGTCGGTTATCAGCAGAAAGGGCAGGCATTGTATGAACTGAGCAGCCGCAGAATCGCCGCGCAGCGCAGCCGTACCGGCATGGTATTTCAGCAATTTAACTTGTTTCCGCACCGCACCGTTTTGCAAAATATTACCGATGCGCCTTTGCGGGTGAAGAAGCAAAACCGTCAGCAGGTATTCAGTAAAGCCCGCGCGTTGCTCCGGCAGGTTGGGTTAGCCAGTCGTGAAGATGACTGGCCGCAGCAGCTTTCCGGCGGACAGCAGCAGCGTGTAGCCATTGCCCGTGCGCTGGCGATGGATCCTGAAGTGATGTTGTTCGATGAACCCACTTCCGCGCTGGATCCTGAACTGGTGGGCGAAGTGTTGCAGGTGATTAAAAAGCTGGCGCATTCGGGGATAACGATGGTGATTGTCACCCACGAAATCGGCTTTGCACGAGAAGTGGCAGATAACGTGATCTTTATGGAGGGTGGCAAGATTGTGGCGTCGGGGCCAACGAAAAGTGTGCTCGATGAAACGGAGAACGTCCGTGTCCGCCATTTCCTGTCGACGGTTTTATAATGACGCTGCGTTAATTTGTTTCGCAAATAACATATCAACCAGCCGCGGCAGACTGTCGCGGTTTTCCAGCCTGCTCAGCGCCACCAGCTCCGCCCGCTTTGCGTCTGTGAAGTTGGGCAAACAGGCACGCAGTTTTGCCGGTAAATCAAACGGGATCGCCAGACTTTGCTGCCGGGTGAAACGCCGTTGCAGCATTCTGCCGTCACGCAAAAACATCGTCACCTGATGAAAACGCGCGGCCGGGTTCTGCTCGTCCGGCGGCGCGGAGAAATCCGGGCAACGCGCCACATTTTCTGCCAGCGCGGCAATATCTTTCTCCACCGGGGCCGGTGAGAAATCCTCTAAGCGTAGTTCCCCGCGCAGCAAACACGCCGCAATCACGTACTCCAGACTGAACCGGGCTTCAACGCCGGTGTTGGGTTTTCGCACCGACGCCGCAATATCGCCACCCGGCGGAAAAGAAACGTCAATGCGTTCGATGGCCGCGACCAGTGCATCCGTGCTGTTGCCTGTTTTCAGCCACTCCTGGCGGAGAGCCCGTGCGGCATCGGCGGCGCTATGCGTGCCTGCGCAGGTCGGATAGGGTTTGAATTCCAGACCGGGCGAGATAATCCGCCACGGCGCGCCCCAGCCCGAGATGAGCTTTTGCGGCTGCTGCTGACCGGCGCAATAAGTCGATAAAAAGCTGTCCAGCACGTTGTCCGGCTGGCCGTGAAAGCCTGCCAGCGTCAGCTGTGTGGCAATGACGGCGGTCTGCGCCGCCAGACCGGCGTGCAGCGGTTTGACATCACTGCCGAACTGCGCACGTAAACCTGCGGACTGCGTCGTGGCGATACCCAGAATCACCGCCGTTTGCCGTTCAGTGGCATTCACCAGCCGCGCGCAGGCAGCAGCGGCGGCAATCGTGCCGAGCGTGGCGGTATTGTGAAAACCGAGAGTGTAATGCTGAGAACCGACGGCCAGCCCGAGGCGTCCGGACATTTCCACTCCGGTCACGTACGCATCGAGAAAATGTCCGCCATTGATCTCGGGTCTTTGTGAGGCCAGCGCCAGAAGCGCGGGCAAAATCACCACGCTGGGGTGACCGCGAAAATCGGGATGGAAATCGTCAAAATCCAGCGCGTGCCCGACATACCCGAGCAGCAATGCGCGGGTCGGCGGATCGTCAGCGCGGTAAACCTGATGCAAACTGTTCAGCCCTGCATCGGGGAAGTCGCCGCGTAAAACCGGCAGGGTAACCGCCAAAAAATCCAGCAACCCTTCGCGTGCGGCTTCGTGAGCTGCGGGGGAAGGGGACGAGGTGACGATAAGTTTCGCCAGCGATTGCGTTAATGTCATCGGTGTCTTTCCCGTTTCAGGCCCGGGGGGCCGGAGATAATAAAAAATGTTCACGCTTGCAGAGCGCATGCGGTAGCGCCAGAAACCGGGCGCTCGTCGCGCTGGCATTGCCGATGCCTCTGGTATTCAGGTTCATCGGCCATTAAGGGTCAACGATGAGAATCAATGCCCGGCAAGTCGGTTTCTGCTTGTCGATTCATGCGCTTTTATCCTTTTCCGCACTGAGAGTGCGCAGCGCTTGTACCGCCAGTTGCGACAGGTAGTGTGCCGTCGGAAACAGGGCGCGATCATCAACGCGAAATTGCGAATGATGCAGCGCGTAAGGGCCTCCGGAGCCGATCATGATGAATGCGCCGGGCAATTTTTGCTGATAAAACGCGAAGTCTTCCCCTATCGGGCTGGCTTCAACGCGGCGGGCTTCGAAGCCGGAGCCTTCACCGTGCGCCAGTGCGAAATCTACCCATTTAGCGATGTTGATGACTGACGGCGGGCCCGGCTGCCAGTCGAGGCGGATGTCGGTATCAAATGCCGCAGCGATGCCCGCGAGAACCTGCCGGAAACGGCGTTCGATCAGTTCCCGTGTGCCCTGATTAAAGGTGCGGACGGTGCCTTCCAGCCAGGCGGAATCCGGGATCACGTTCCAGGTACTTCCGCTGTGAATCTGCGTGATGGAAACCACCGCGTTGTCTGCGGACGGCACGTTGCGGGCGATCAGGGTTTGCAGCGCGGAAATCACCTGTCCGGCGATAATAATCGGGTCGTTGCCTTCGTGCGGACGTGCCGCGTGGCTGCCGGTACCGGAGATGGCGATCGCAAAGCGATCCACACCCGCGGTTAATGCACCGTCTTTGCTGCCGATAACGCCGACCGGCAAAGACGGATCGTTATGAATGCCGAAAATGACGGCGGCGTTGTCGAGTACGCCGGTGTCAATCAGCGCCGGAGCACCGTGACCGGTTTCTTCAGCCGCCTGAAACAGAATGCGCACCGTGCCGGAAAGCAACGCTTCCTGCGCTTTCAGCAAAATCGCTGCGCCAAGCGCCGCTGAGGCGTGGAAATCGTGGCCGCAGGCGTGCATCACACCGGGATTTTGCGAGGCGTAATCCACGCCGGAGTTTTCTTCAATCGGCAGGGCATCGATATCAGAACGCAGCACTACCAGTTCGCCGGGATTGATGCCGCCAATTTCTGCCACCAGGCCAGTTTTGAGCGGCAAATCTATCACGCGGATTTGATGTTTCTCCAGTACCGCCCGGATGCTGGCGGTGGTGTTAAATTCTGCGTTGGACAGCTCCGGATGGCGGTGCAGGTGGTGGCGAAAATCCTGAATAAACGCCGCCAGTGGCTGATGTTCCTGCGTGATATCTGACATTTAAACTCCTGTAGGTGGCTGGCGTTCCAGCCAGTGGGCGTGGCTTTTTTCATCGAGAATTTTTTTCAGGTACAGCGTGGTGTGTCCTTTGCCGAGGTCTCTTTCGAAGACCGGCTGAAAACCCAGTTTCAGGTACATATCGCGCAGCCACGGATGGCTGGTGGCGGTGCCGAGTGAGTAAGCCGGGGCTTTCAGTTCGCGGATCAGAATGTTGTCTTCCAGCCAGCCCAACAGTTTTTTGCCGAGGCTCTGACCGGCGTAATCTGGATGCGTGCCAAACCAGCCAATATGCGGCAGGCCCAGAGGGCCAGGCATGGCGCCCCACGGGAAGCGCAGGGTAACCGAAGCCACCATCCGCTGGTCATCAAAGAGCGCAAACACCGCATGATCATCGAGGTGTTGCGTCACGCGTACCAGATCGGCGGTGGCAGCATCAAACTGAATCCCGAGTGCTTTGATGGGCGCGTAGGCGGCCAGCATCAGTGTCAGATAATCGTGTTTATCATCCAGCGTCAGCCGCCTGAAATGTTGTGTCATAACCCGGATTCCTCAGGAGAAGTCAGATGGCCGGACTGCACGGCAAAGCGGATGACGTCATCGACTTTCTGCGCGGCGCAGCCGATGTAATGAGCCGGATCTAACCAGTGGTCAAGATCCTGTTCTGTCATACAGGCCGCCAGCGCCGGATGCGCAAGCAGAACGGTTTTAAAAGCGAGTCGTTTTTCAAATGCCTGCATGGCGCATTCATAAACCAGATGATGCGCGGTTTGTTTACCGAGTTTTTTACCGACCTCAAACATCACTTTTTCGGACAGCAGCAGGCCGTCCTGCATCTGCAAATTCGCAAGCATGCGGGCTTTATTGACCGTCAGGCCAGAAAGAATTGCCTGAGCGTTTTGCAGTTGTGCAGAGAGATAAATCGAGATTTCCGGCAGGGCAATCCACTCGGCGCGCCAGCTCATCGCATCGCGTTCATGCTCCACGTGCATCGACTGATAAATCAGTGATGCGCTGTGCAGCAGCGGCTGAGTCAGGCTGGCGAGACCTTCGAGGGCCGCGGGATTACGTTTATGCGGCATGGTAGTGGAGCCGATTTTCCCGCTGCTGAACGGCTCCTCGACTTCATTAATTTCGGTGCGCATCAGGTTGTAAAGTTCGTTGCCGATTTTGCCCAACGTGCCGCTGATCAACACCGCCACTGAGGCGTATTCCGAAAAGCGGTCACGCGCAGCCTGCCAGCCGATATTCGGCGCATTGAGGTTCAGCAGCGCCAGTGTACGGCGTTCAACTTCCGGGCCCGCTTCGCCAAGCGCAGCGTAGGTACTGATCGCGCCGCTGATATTGCCGGTCAGCAGGCGCGGCGTGATGGCGGCAAGGCGGTCGAGATGACGGATAAATTCATCCAGCCAGACGGCAACTTTAAAGCCAAACGTGGTCGGCAGCGCCTGCATACCGTGGGTGCGGCCAGCCATCAGCGTGTACTGATGCTCACGCGCCAGCGCTTTCAGCTCATTCGCCACGGCGGTGCTGTCACGGACGATGATTTTCAGGGTTTGTGCCAGCTGTAAAACGGTGGCGGTATCGATGATATCCTGCGTGGTTGCGCCGTAATGAATGTATTCCCCCGAGTCACCGCATTGCTGTTGTAGTGCGGTGAGCACTGGCATCAGGGAATGTTTCATTTGCGCGCCGGAGGCGGCGATGCCCTTTATATTCAGCTGGCTGGCATCGGCCAGTTCCGCAATACTCAGCGCGGCCTGCTGCGGAATCACACCCAGTTCACCTTCGGCCAATGCCAGCGCAACTTCGACATTGATTTGCTGTGTCAGGCGATTTTGCTCTGACCAGATTTTCCGCATTTCTGGTGTGCCAAAATTATTACCAAGTAAAAGAAAATCTATCGGATGTGAGGACATAATGCTCTCTTCTTATATAAGGGATAATTAACGTTGTTTTTAAGGCCGTCATTAAAAACAAATTATCGAAATAGCGTATCAGGTACAGGAAGATGCCAGATGCGTCTGTTTTCATTGCGTTAAATTAGCCCTTTATGGCGCTATCATTTCTTTGATCCAGCACAGGATGCAAGGGGTTTATAGTCTATAGCAAAAATTAATCTATACTATTGAGAATAAGTTAATAAGGATCTCCACTTAGTAGTTTGTTAATTTTTTCAATTCTCGTAGGATGTTTTTATTAACACTTGAATATATTCCATATTAAATTCCTGTTTAATTACGGGCAGTTTCTCTTTAACCAGACGACAAATACAGGGCATCGACGTGTTCGCCATAAAATCACCGCAGACCTATCATCATCAGCCCGGCCTGCTTTCACGCAGCGGTGAGCTGCTTGCCGTTCATTCCTCCGATATCGCCATCATCACCAGCCCGCAAGCGTGGCGGGCGGTGAATCCGCAACTGGAAACCAGCCTGAAGGCAGCCGGTATTCGCTGGCAGGTCAATTTTTTCACCTCGGAATGCACCGATGCGGCTATCGCAACGCATCTGGATAACGTGCGAGAACAAAACGCCACGCTGGTGCTGGGCATTGGCGGCGGGCGGGTGCTTGATTGTGCCAAAGCGGTGGCGAACCTGCTGACTAACGTCGGGCTGGTGACCATACCGACCGTTGCCGCGACCTGCGCCGCCTGGTCGCCGGTCAGCATTATTTATAATGAGCACGGCGGGCAGGTGCGCAGCCAGCCGTTGTCGCGTATGCCACTGATGCTGCTGGTCGACACGAATGTGATTGCGCAAAACGATGTGCGTTATCTCAAAGCGGGCATCGTGGATGCGCTGGCGAAATGGTACGAATTCCGCCCGTATAAACAGAAAAGCGATGACAGTCTGGCGCTGAACCTGAAAGTTCAGGCGGCAAAACTGGCGTTGGATGTCTTTGAACAATACGGCGCTCAGGCGGTGCAGGACAACGCCCGCCATGACGTCACACCGGCGCTGATGAAAGTTATCGACGCCAATATCGCGGTGGCAGGTATGGCTAACAGCATGCGCGATGACACCCCCGCGCCGGGCGTGGCGCACGCGATCCACAATCGTTTCACCCATCAGCCGGAATTGCATGACTGGCTGCACGGCGAAAAGGTGGGTTTCGGGTTACTGCTGCAGTCGCTGATGGAAAGCGATGACGGCCAGCCGGAGCCGCAGTTGCTGTCATTGTTACGTGAATATGACGCGCCGCTGGCATTGCCGCCACTGAATGGCGACCGGGACGTGATCATCGCGGCCATTGCCCGTGAAGTGAAATTCTCCGCCGAAAATGCCGCCCGTTTACCGTTTTCAATAGCAGCGGAAAATATCGAAAAAGCCCTGCAGGCAACCGAAACTCACCATTATTCACAGGGATAGCGCCATGGCCTCTGCTTCATCTTCTGCAAAAAACACACGTCAATTGCGTCTTGGGCTGTTTGTACAGCCGCTCGGGCATCACGTTAGTGGCTGGCGCTTAACTGAAAAGCTCGGTTCGCCGACCGACATCGACTGGCTGACGAAGATAGCCAAAAAAGCCGAGGAGGGCAAGTTCGATATGTTCTTCGTCGGCGATGCCCTGGCGACCAGCGTCTACCGGTTGCCGTCCACCATGGCGCGGCTTGAGCCGCTGACCTTGCTGTCGGCGCTGGCAGTGCAAACACGCCATATCGGGCTGGCCGCCACGGCTTCAACGACATTCAGCGATCCGTTTAATCTGGCTCGTAGCTTTTCTTCTCTTGATCACATCAGCCACGGTCGGGCGGCGTGGAACGTGGTGACGTCGTTTTCCGCTGACGTGGCGCGCAATTTCAGCCGCGACGATATGCCCACGCATGCCGAACGTTACGCCGTGGCGCATGAGTTTCTCGAGGTGACGTTCAAATTGTGGGAAGGTTGGCAGGAGGGGGCGGTGCAGCCGGACAACGCCAGCGGTCAGTATTTCGTGAACGAGAAAATCCGGCCGGTGAATCATCAGGGCAAATATTTTCAGGTACAGGGTCCGCTGAATATCAGCCGTTCGCCGCAGGGGCGGCCGGTGATTATTGAGGCCGGTTCTTCTGCTGATGGTCAGAAACTGGCGGCGGCCACCGCCGAAGTTGTGTTTACTGCGGCGGCCACGCTGGAAGAAGCGCAAACGTTTTACCGCGCGCAGAAACAGCAGGTGAAAGAGGCCGGACGTCATCCAGATCACGTGCTGATTTTGCCGGGCGTAATGCCCATCGTGGGCCGCACGCGGGAAGAAGCGCATGAAACCTGGCGCCAACTGAATTCGCTGGTGGATATTGATAACGGCATCCGCCAGCTTTCCACCCGTTTTAATCGGGATCTGAGTGCGTTTCCGCTCGATGGCCCGGTGCCGGATGTGCCTGCCGGTGAAGGTAATCAGAGCCGTGTGAAACTGCTGACCGATCTGGCGTATCGCGAAAATCTGACCCTGCGTGAACTGGCCGCGATTGCTGCCGGTTCGCGTGGGCATCGCGTGCTGGTCGGTACGGCGGAAGATATCGCCGATGATTTCCAGCACTGGCTGGAAGAAGGCGGGGCAGACGGTTTCAACATCATGCCTGCAGTGATGCCGGAACAGCTTTCGCTGTTTGTTGAGCTGGTGCTCCCCGAATTGCGCCGCCGTGGGTTGTTCCGTGAAGAATACGAATTCAGCACGCTGCGTGAAAATCTCGGTCTGCCTGAGCCTGACTTTAACCTCCGGTCTTCACTTTAGCGTTGGAACATTACGATGACGATTTCTTTGTCAGACCGCGTTCAGCGGGTGTCACTTTCCGCCAATGCGGCGGCGAAACAGCGCACCAATGACCTGAAAAAAGCGGGGGTGGATATTTTGGATCTCACTACCGGTGAGCCGGATTTTGATACGCCCGCTCACATTAAACAGGCGGCATACGAGGCGATTGCGCGTGGTGAAACCAAATACACGCCGACGCCGGGCATTCCGGCGCTGCGCGAGGCGGTGCAGCAGAAATTGCAGCGGGAAAACCGGCTGCAATTCGCTGTGGCTAACATCCTGATTGCTAACGGTGCCAAGCAGGTCATTTTCAATGCCTTTGCCGCTACGCTCAATGATGGCGAAGAAGTGATTGTGCCGGTTCCGTACTGGCCGACGTTTGCGGATAGCGTGCGTTTTAACGGCGGCACGCCGGTTTTTGTCGAATGTCATCTGGAGCAGGCCTACAAACTGACGCCAGAACAGCTGGCCGCCAGTATTACGCCGCGCACCCGCTGGCTGGTGCTCAATCATCCAGGAAATCCGAGCGGTGCGGTATATTCCACCGCGGAATTGCAGGCGCTGGCCGCCGTCCTGCGTGAGCATCCGCAGGTGCTGGTCATGCTCGATGATTTATATGAGCACATTCTGTTTGATGGCTGTGAACACCAGAATCTGCTTAATGTGGCCGCTGATTTACAGGAGCGCAGCCTGCTGGTGGGCGGCGTATCCAAAACGTATGCGATGACCGGCTGGCGGATTGGTTTCGCTGCCGGGCCACAAGCGCTTATTGCCGCCATGACCGTGGTACAGTCGCAAATCAGTTCCGGTGCCAGTTCGGTGAGTCAGGCGGCTGCGCTGGCAGCCTTTAACGGCGGGCTGGATTTTATTGCGCCACAGGTTGCGGCTTATCAGCAACGGCGCGACGTGATAACTGACATCCTGGCGAATATTGACGGGCTGGAATTGCGGGTGCCGCAGGGCGGTTTCTTTGTCTTTTGCCGCTGCGCCGGATTAATCGGGCGTTACCGGCCGGGTGGGGCGAAAATCGAAAACGAAGCTGACGTGCTGGATTATCTGCTGGAAAGCGGCGTGTCCGGCGTTGGCGGCAGCGCATACGGCTTGTCGCCCTATTTTCGATTATCGATTGCCACAGACAACGCCACTGTAGCTGAAGCCGGGCGGCGCATTGCATCGGCCTGCGCGAAACTCAGCCCCGCTGAGTAAATTCAATGTACTTATTGAGCCGTCTCCGCCCGTGTCTGGTTAAAGCGGGCTTGTACGCAATATGTTGAAAGCGTTCTACAGGCGTTCGGATCAATGTTCAACGCCAGCATCTTGCGTATCACTCTTTAGAGAAAGCTTAATAGAAACAGACTTGATTGTTCAACGTAGTCTTTGTGTCTATCTTTTCTGAAAAAGTCTAGTCATTTTGAAATGTGGTTGTATAAGTTATGCATCGCTTGACCTCTTTCATCTTCAACATTTACTGATAAGTACAGAGGTTCTGATCTAACATACTATTTATCTAAGTAAAAATCCGCCTTCATAGAAGGCGGCATTAGTTATAGATTTAAGGCATACCAAAACTATTGAAAAGAAGTCTCTGCTAGCCCTGTAATATTAAAACCCAAAATACAAGGCAAAACCGAAAGTTGTCGATATCCGCATCCACAGAATGTGATTTTCGGTCGGTATCAGACCCTTCAATTTCAAGGTCTTAATTAGCTACCACCACCTGCACTTGAAGTCGATCCTCCCCATGAACCACCCCACGATGATGAATATCCTGGGCTAACTAATGAACCATTATAATTTGGATTATAAGAGCCTACACCTTGAGAAACTCCAGGTGCCATTGTCCAACCTTCATTAATGCTGTTATAGAGTTCAGTACCAACTACAGTACCAATAATTCCTCCTACGGGTCCTCCTATATCTGAGCCGATCGCAGCACCTACAGCTCCGGCAATTGTTTCGCCTCGGTCATATCCGCCTTTTGCCATTTTCAAGTCTAATAATGATAACTCTCTCATATACACTCCTTTTTTGGGGTTGCTTTGGTTAAATTATTTTCTTGAGGTTTATTAGCATTTGAACTACGCCAAAAAAACAGCTTATCAATAAAACCTCAGTTGTATGACCATCCAAATCGCCTTTTATCGCTAGTAAACAGGATAATGCGAAATATATTAAACTTGATTTTTCAAAAAAATATTTAAAAAAAGAAAGTATTCTTTTCATGTTTATTAATCCATCTGAAGTTGTTCTTGCAAGCATTATATGTTAATAGTTCTGTTAACTGTTCTAAGCGTAGTTTCTCTATGAGCTATAATAACTCGGGTTATATTGAGCTTTTTGATGGCTACATTTACATGACGTTCACTCTCTGTATCGAGAGAACTCGTTGCTTCATCCATAAATAATATCCCTGGTTTTCGATAAAGTGCTCGGGCAATAAAAATTCGTTGCTTTTGTCCTCCTGAAAGCCCTTCACCCAGCTCACCAATAAGTGTTTCATAACCCATTGGCATTTTCATTATCACATCATGAATATAACTGGCCCTGGCACACTCTGTCATCCAGGCTTCATCCATTTCTTCTGCGAACCCACAAATATTTTCCCTGATTGAACCTGAAAATAGCCGGTCATCCTGCATCACACAGGCGATCATCCGGTGATAATTATTTATCCCCAGCTGTCGGATATCCGTACCATTCACCAGTACTTTTCCGCTATAAGGTTCAAACAACCCACATAATACTTTCATTAATGTGGTTTTTCCTGCACCGGAAGTACCAGTTATAGCCACACTTTCCCCCGGGGCCACTGACAGGTACAGACCACTGAACACCGGAGCAGACTGGCTGTCATACCGGTAACTTAAATCAGTGGTTTCCAGAGCGACCGGCCTCATATCAGCAACAATATCAAGTTCAGGTTTCTTCGCTTCCTTTTCATGCAGCGCGATATCAGCAATACGCTCGTTATGCAGACTCATTATTCTCAGTTGCAGAAGAAAGTTGGTGAGGGATGCGACCCGCTCAGAAAACTGCCCACGGAAAGAACCAAAAGCCACAAACATCCCAATCGTCATCTGATTGTCGATAACCAGACTGGTTCCCAGCCACAGAATTGCCACCTGATCACAGGCGGCAACAAAGGTGTTTATTCCGCCAAAGAACAAATCCATTTTGGTTAATTTTATACCTGAATTGATGGCATCAATTTTCAGGTTAAGCCAGTGAGTTCCGCGTCGCTCTGCCATTCCCTGAATTTTTACTGTGGCAATACCGTACAGCGTTTCCATAAAATAGGAACTGGCTCTGGCTCCCCTGACAAGAGTTTCTTCCGAAACCTGCCGGTAATAACCGTAAGTTATCAGACGTATCAACACGTAGACTGCCGTAAATACCAGAACAATCCAGGTAATATATCCGCCGTATAACAGCATCATCACGAAAACGCCTGCCACCATAATACTGTCCATGATGGCCCCCACCACACTGGTGGTGAAGGTGGCTCTCAAGGTATCGAGCGAACCAAAACGAGACTGAATATCACCTAATTTGCGACGTTCAAAATACCCCAATGGTAACCGAAGCAAATGGTTAAACAGGCCTGATTGCCATTGCACATTGATGAGCGTGCCCATGACCAGTGAGGACCATGCCCGAAGCATACCCGTTGCAGCCCTGAGAAGAATGAAGAACATCAGGCCAGCGGAAATGAGTGTCAGCAGTCCTCTGTCTCCAGCCGGGATCGCATGATCCATAACGAGTTGTGTACCCACTGGCATCACAAGGTTAATAGCTTCAATAACCACCGACAGGAAGAAGATTTTTGTCAGTGTACTTTTAATGCCATAAATGCTGTTAATCAGTGAACGGAAACTGAGACGATTCTGAACTGTCTCTGCCGAAAACTCACTGCCAGGCCAGACTTCAAGCGCAACTCCGGTAAAATACCGGGTCATTTCCTCCAGTCCAACTGTTCTTCTTCCTCTGGCCGGGTCATGGAGTACAAAACGGTTATGCTTCACGCTGACCAATACAACAAAATGGCTGAAATCCCAGTGGAGAATACAGGGCATTTTAAGTATGGCGAGTTCATCCAGCTCCAGTGAGAGTGCCCGTGTTACCATCCCCAGCTGTTCCGCAATGCCGTTAATCCCCGCGAGATTGGCTCCACGAGCCGAAAGATTAAACTGTCGGCGAAGGGAGATCAGGTCGATATTCTTTCCGAAATGTCCGCATATCATTGCAAGACAGGCCAGACCACACTCGGAGGTTTCCGTTTGATGAATAACCGGAACCCGACGACGCCATCGCATATCAAGCTGGCTTATCAATCGTCTGAAATTTCCGTTATTCATTGACCGGTCCTGTGGCACTGTGTTTCATGTCATAGAAAGGAGAAAGCATCCACTGGTAAATTCGCCTTTTTTCCAGGAATAATGTACTTTCGGCTTTCATCCCATTCTCAAGAGGAAGGGATTTACCGTCATAGATGATCACCTGTTTTTCAGGCTTCACAATGACCTTATACCAGGGAATAGAGGTACCCTGTGTATTCTGGGGAGCCCCCTTATAGGTCAGCATTTCCTGAGTTGAGGCAGGCGTTCTGGACATAGTTGTCACTGTTGCAGAGAACTGGCCAAATTTTTCTGCAGGAAAAGCTTCATAACGAATGTTCACTTTATCCCCTGCGGAAATATAAGGAACCGCATCATTAGGAACCCAGAGGATTAGGTAGTAGTTTTCGATATTTTCAGGGATGACCTGGAGGAGACTGTCTCCAGCATTGACCATTTGCCCGATGGTGACGCTCATGGAATCCACTTTTCCGTCGGACAACGCCCGGATAATAATTTCCCCACCCACATCAGTATTAACAAGTTCTTTCTGAAGCTCATAGCGTTGCAGTTCCATCTGATAGATGCGGTTATCGAAATCCGCAGCCTGGGTCTGAATCTGGCTCTCCAGGCTAGTGATCTGCAAAGCATTCTGTTCGTTTTGCCCACTCAGACTGAGTAAATTATTTTGTTGCTGATAATATAGTGCCACCTGGTCAGTTAACTGATCCTTGTTAATCAGACCTTTTGACTGATAGCTTCTATAGTTCTCCATATTGTTCTTCATTATCTTTATCCCTTCCTCTGCCCGTCGGATAATATCCGATGAACGACGGAAGGCCTCACTGTATTGCAGACGTTGTTTTTCCAGTGTGTGTAGGGTGATTTTTTTACTTTCTTCGAGCCGGGAAATGATGTTATCCACGCGAACCAGCTGGTTTTCAATATCTCTGCGCTGATTATCGCTGACCACGCCACTGCGTGTACTTTTGCTGACATCGATCTGGTAAATCGGGTCACCTCTTTTAAGCAACTGCCCTTCATGAACAAACTGTCCGACCACAACGCCCTGCACACCTGAGTATAGATTTACGGCTCGCGGCAAAGTCGAAACCTCGCCACTGACATTGACGCGACGACTATAAGTGCCTGCGATAACAAACGTCAGAAATGCCGTGATAAAAATAATACTCCCCAGCATGACTAACCACAGAGGTATTCCGGGAAGTAAAATAGCCCGCCCACGCCATTTCATTTTCCTGTTTTCTAACGCATCCTGACGAAACAAAATACATGTCCTTAATCATCCGTGTTCTGCTATGCCTTTACGACTTGCATGAACAGGCATACATAGAAATTCAATAATTCAGTAAACCCACCAGGACAATGCAGACTGCATCCATCCCCGATATTTACCGTTTTTCCTGTAGCTTAGGGATACCACGTGATTTCTTCTGTCGCTCTGGCGCGCGTGTCATGATTTTCTTTCTTCTGTTCAGCCATCGTACTTCTCCTTCTCCCCATGGTCGAAGCTCTTTGAAACATTCAATGGCCTTTCGCCCAAATCCTGGCTTACAACAAAAATCGAGGATCCAGATCCTTCCATCTTCATTCCATTCAGAAGGATGCAGTCTGAACTCCGGATCGTTGAGCAGACGCGCTTCCGTATCTGTCTCAGGATACGCCCAGGTAATATACGCCAGGGGAAAACCTCGTGAATCAAACAGGAACTTTATCTGATGGTGCTGTATCGCATATTCGGTCCAGAGCTGAATGGTTAACACCGGATACAGACTATAATTACGGTTATGGAGCATACAAGTGACGGCAAAACCCATCTGCTCATAGACGGTCCATTCATCTCTGCCTCTGATGGTTTCTCGTATATGCGACATCATTGTCATTATCCTTGTATATTACTCTGCAATTCTGATCGGGTTTACATGGCCGAACGCTTCTCTGGAAAATGCCTTCATCCGGGTTTCCATATCAGAAAATGCCTCCTGCAAAAACTGGTGATCATCTCCGTGTTTATCCAGCAGGGCGGCAATTTTCTCGGACATATATGCTTTACCCAGACCTTTTCTGGGCTGCAGTCTCTTCCTTGTATGGTTTTCCATTTCTTTACGGAGGGACGAAGCATTAATCGGGCGTCTGATACCCACCTGCGTCAGCCAGTGGATTGCCCGGGTAAAACAGTGTTGTGCTTCTGTGAAATGGACATCACGCTTATCGTTGTTATCCGCCAGGCGGATTGGGTTCTGGCTCCGTCGAATCAGTTCCACTACCAGCCTTTGCAGTGGTGAATCATCTTTACTTCCAGCATCCGGACGGTACAACCGCCCGCTGTGTTTATTGACCAATACAACGAAGCTGTTGACCAGTTGTTTCAGCGTCTCCGGGATCCCTTCCTGTGGTATAAACTCTGCGGGGATACCCAGTTGTTCGAGATAACAGTAATAACATGCTTCACGGAATGTTTTCTGAAAGGTCTCCTCAACCTTTTGACGGGCCACCAGTGTGAAATCAGGTTCAAACAGGTATTTTCCGAGGTACAGACAGAGATCGGACAGTCCCTGCATCAGCACCATCGGTTCTTTTACCAGTTCGGTGAGTCTGAGTTGATGTCCAAAATTATCGGGATAATCTCCAGGGAACAGACAACTGAGCCCGTTAAAATCCATTAATCTGCCATCCATCGCAATATTGGAAGGCGAAGTCGTCAGTCTCAGGAAACGTGTACGACAAAATGCCATCTGCCATGCTTCACGGTGAGCCAGTTCACATAACCCCTCAATACAATAAAGTCGGGGATTATGTCGGGCTTCTTCACTGACCCCCTCTGCTGGTACAGGTAAATTTCCGGGAAGCATGCGGATCACGGACCTGACCCGGCGGGCATCATGAATCAACCGATCGGCATATTCCTGCTGTGGTCGGAAATAAGGCGCGCGTTCAAAATGCGCCGGGCGAACCGCGGGTTCGCGTACCAACAGCGCTCGTCGGGATTTCCCGTGGGAGCGGTCAAATGCTTTGTCGGTATAGACATCCGTAAGTAAAACTGCCCGGGCACGCACTGCGCCATAGGGTAATATTTGCGCCAGCACCTCTCCCCATAAAGCCTCATAGATTGCATGGATGGCGCCGAGCGCGCCGTTAGAATGACGTCCGTCAGTCCCGTCACCGACTAAAGGATTGGCTCCCATGCCTTTGACCTGATAGTTACTATCAAACCCACAACGTGCGCCACCGCCATTACGCTGAATACCACTCCCACCATAGCGCTCTGCATGGAATATTTTAGAATGAGTTGAACTGACAGGATCTATTATATAGCTGCAGGCTTTTTGTAAAGCCTCGATATTCAAGGCATCCTCAGCGCACCAGATCAACGATGAGGTTACTCGTCGTGCAGTGAAAGGCACCAGGTTTTCATTGAGTTCAGCAAGCGAGCATTGCTGGTTCATCACAGTGTATTCTCCGTTACAATGGCCTAAAGAGCCGTTGACTCCGGACAGGCTTCATCCCTTTTCTTGCATACTCAAATCAGTTATGTAACCCAACCCAATAAAGACAAGGGGGCTATACGGAATAAGACCGTATAAGATATCTCTCTCCGGGTTACAAAATGTCAGAACATTGACAAAGAATACTCGAGTAATGTTGCCGTCATTATTAAGGCAATCTGCATCTGCTGTCTCATACCAGGAACACTGCTGTTGTTATTATGTCTTTTAAGAATAAGCCACATACCCCCTCCCCGAAATGCTTATGTAAAAGATAATAATTAGCATTTACTTTTCATTGCAAGGCTGACATAGTAACCACACTAAGTCAAATGTTTTTTTGGAAGGCTACTATCTTCATCGTTGTTCAGGGATAGGTGTGTAACCTTAGATAAACCTTCAGTGGTTAACCCTGGGTAAGCAGCCCATTCCTGACATGGGCAATTTAATCAGTTGTCAATGATGGCGGCTTTCAAAGGAGATATCAGGATGAATTTTGATAACGCGCAAAACCGGAGTAAGGATGCTACAATGGCTGAAAAACTGTATATCCCGTCAGTAATAGATATGCACCAGATCGTAAAAGACTCTCAATTTCATCCTCATTTTCGACAAATGGATCCTTTATCTTTTAATCCTGTAATTCAGGCTACTAATAGCACTCATGTCCCTGCCGGAGAAGATAACAATAAAAATGAACCATTACATGAATACGATGAATATATTTGCGGCTGTGGTTGTGACTGCTGTTGTGGTTGTGGGCATGATCTCTGAACCATGTTGTTAGATTTTAAATCATGTATAAATGGATATTTTATTAAATCCCCAGGATAACGTGATGACCTTGAGACAATTAACTGAAAGTGAATTAGAAGTTGCATCGGGTGCTTTGTATGAAAGCGTTGATAACAGTTGTTTCTTTAGTGCCGCAGGTGCTGTAGCTTCAGCCTTTCTTGGTCCCGGTGCTGCGTTTGTTGGTGTTCTTGGAGCAATTGGGGCCTGCACATCCTCTTCAGCCTCATCTGGTGGCGGCTCATAACAGAATTTGGGGGAATATATGCTGGATAGATTAATTAACTTTGAGATAAGCTTTCTATTTTTCTCAAATGAAAAAATTAACATTCTAATAACAGCTATAGTAACCGTTTTTTTAATGTTTTCATTATATCTTTTACCAGATAAGGAGTGGCTGGTATTCATCGTTGGGGCGTTGATTATATGGGAGAGGATTCTTCTGCTGAAGATAAAAAAATGCAGTCTCTGGTGAAAGATAACAGCTGAGATTTACCCTCAATATGTTCCTGATTTTAACAATTGGTGCGTGAATTCGCGTGATCTGTAACTGAATTTTTATTGAGTTTAGTCAGGAATGTCTTTATTTCAAGAGGAGTAATTAAGCCCGCATGTAACTTATGCGGGCTATTTTGAATAATCAATTGTGGTGGTGATGGTAATGACTCCAGTCAGTAAAACATGTATCTCTCGATGAAGGCTCCGATGACCTTCGCGTGCATCTCAGCAGACGTTGAAAAGCAGTTTGTCCGATGGGAAAGTCGCTTGATTTGTGTTTCTGATCTAAATTTATATGGTCAGGATTAACCCGATTAATATTATCAATAAATGCTATAGAAGTGGCTAAAAAATACTTATGGATAAGGACATGTCGATGCCAGTCCATGAGCGCTCAGAGCAGAATACGCAATTTGCATAACCTTATCGATAAAACACAGATAACGATATGTACTCAAATAGTAATTGTAACCCTCCGGATCTCTTCTCTATAATTCGCGTTATACTTCCCAGTAATATAATTGGTTTAACTACGTTTTATGAATTATAGTTTTGCCACATCCTAAAGAATTTTGTCCATCCAGATGGCATTTTAACGGTGAAAAAACAATCAATCTTATGTAATTCATAGGATGAGAAATCCTGACGATGTAAATAGTTATCGCCACATCACAATTTAATAAAATAACCGCGCCTGCGTTGGCCATAGTTAAAGTTATTTATGAGTACTGAGTCATTGAAAAAAGATCGCATATCAGTATCATATAAAATATATAAATTTTATCTACAAGGTATACCATTTATGAGGGCTCTTATTCCTGGAAATCTTGATGATATCTGTGCGGAAGCACGAATACGCGCACAGTTGTCCACAAGTCTACCAATAGATATCACCCACTTCTGGCATGAAGTTGAGTCTGCTGCTTTTCCTCTGATGACAAAAAGCAGCAGCAACACAGAAAATAGGGAGGTCACATTTCTGTGGCGCTCGGAAGAGGCGCTACAAGGCGTATATCTTCGCCTGAACCGTGTTACAGATAAAAAAGATGTCAAAAAAGGACTTATGACTCATATCCCTTCAACAGATATCTGGACACTGACTCTGGAGTTACCAGCCTCATATCGAGGTTCATACTCCTTCATTGAAATCCCGCCAGGAATGACTTCGGAAGAAATTTCTCAGCTTGGAGGTCGCTTCTCACCGTTACCCGGCCAGTCTGACCCGTTTAACAAAACATCAGAAATTAATATACGAGGGTTTGGGGAATCGGTCCTTTCTCTTGATCTGGCTCCTGAACAAACGGAATGGGATGATACTTCCCACACCTGTTCCGGTATACTCTCAACGTCATATTCCTTTGTTGCGGGACACCAGCGCCAGATTCGTTTCTATCTTCCGAAGAATCCAACCTCAGATCCTCTTGGATTACTTGTATTACCTGATGCAGAAACATGGTTTGGCCGTATCGGTATTACCCGGGCAATAGATATTGCCATTACTACTGGACGTATCGCGCCGATGGCCATTCTGGGGATAGACAATATTAATGAATCTGATCGTGTGAATATCCTGGGGGGTAACAAAAAACTGATTCTCGATATTGCAGGGAATCTGATACCCCGATTATATAAGGATTATCCTGATATCGTATGGGCTGGTCGTTCGAATACAATCCTGGCCGGGCAAAGCCTCGGCGGAGTCACCGCGCTGATGGCAGCCTTATATGCACCGGACATATTTGGTACGGTAATCAGCCACTCCCCTTCAATGTGGTGGAGTCCCGACAGGAACACACCGATCATGTTTACTGATAATGATACCTCATGGGTAAGTAAACAGGTACTTTCTACGCTTCCAAAAGATGTTAATATCCGGTTAGGGGTCGGTTCTTTAGAAGGTGCAACAGTGCCGCATGTTCAGCAGTTACATCAATCGTTGCTCGCCGCTGGTTTGAAAAGTGAAGTTTCTGTCTATACCGGCGGTCACGATTATGCCTGGTGGCGTGGGGCAATTATCGATGGATTAACAGATATATAATCGTGAGCAGATACCAGAGAGTAACGCCTTACCAGCAATAATTCCACCGTTCTGGTAGCCCTTTCTGCATCATTATTTTAGGTTCATTCCCCACAACAATGTCCTTCACTCATATGATGAAGGACATACTATTGCCAATGACAGCTTGCGTAGATAATTCCAGCAATGCTGTACAACTGCTGAAATTATTGCCAGTTGGTTTTCAGTTTCGCTACCAGGAGGCCAGCGATCTCAGCAGGGCTGGGCTGTTCAGCCATTTCAGCAGCAACCTGTGCTGAACATAAGCGCAGTGAATCATCATAAAGAAAGGTATTGACCAAATCACTGGTCAGGCCATTGTCTCCAGGAATGATCCCACATCCACGCGTCACAACTGCTTTTGCATTAACAGGGCGATCCGCACCTTCACCAAACACAATCTGAGGTATCCCGTTATACAGAGCTGTCAGGGTATTACCCGCTCCGCCATGATGAATAAACCCGTCAGCGCCGTTGAGAAATACCCCCATAGGGATCCACTCAACCAGACGCACATTTGATGGCAGTTTTCGCAATCCGGCACGTGCATTCATCCCCAGTTGCAGAATGATGTCAGCATCCACCTCATTTGCAGAATCCATCACCCATGATATCAAATCCAGCCCGTCTACCATTGGTTTGACTGTACCAAGGCTGATCAACAAACGTTTTCTTCCCGATACTCTGTCCCACCAGGCCTCCCGGACAGCGCCTCCGTTGTAAGGGACATATCTCATCGAAATAACAGGCTCACCATCATTTTTAAGAATGCTCATACTCGGTGGTGTGACATCAATCCATGCAAGGTCACGCGCAGGGCCACTGACACCATGTCGCCTGTAAGCATCGGTCAGAGAACGGGTTACCATCCGGATATGGGCAGAAGTATGGGCGAATCCAACCGTCTGCATGACCGAAGGGATCCCATATTTAGCGGCAATCAGCGGTCCGGCTAAACCAAGTGGAGGGTAGACGATTAAATCCGGGTGCCATTGTCCTGCAAAATCAACGAGACGGTCCGCCATCTCATCACTGAAAAAAGAGAAACGCCCCACAATGTTACTTTTCTTTCTCAACTCTTCCTGATAGCAATAGCCCGCTTCTGAATCCAGTTCTGGCGCTGCATCAAAAACAACCAGACCAGCTTCTGCCGCTTTATTCGTGAATTTACCTGCACTGGCAATCACGACTTCATGCCCGTTCACACGAAAAGCCTGAGCCAGGGAAATTACCGGGTATAACAGCCCATACAAAGGCGGTCCAATAAAGAGAATACGCACGAGAAAATCCTTCTCCGTTTTACGAACTTAATCCAGTCACTGGAAAAGCACATAACTCTGGAACCAACCTGACGGAACCATGTCGGGATGGTAAGACTTCAACTAAAGCTGAACGACCACAGGACATCCCGCTGAATTCCAGAGAAAATGCAACTGTTTGATTCACCTGTATAAGATGCGCCTGCAAAGCCTTACTGTCAATATCCTTAGTCTCAGTAAGTCAATATCAACAAGCTGTGCTGTATTCGCCCCTGTATTTCCAGACACCTTTTATCACTTACCTCATTACCGGTACGACGCCGCAGAGACCGGGGTGTGATATCAATCTCTATTCCTGATTGCCGTTTTTATAGTGACGACTGTCGATTCCTGGTGAGGTATGCAGCCACGGCACCTGCTGCAAATACCAAAATAAGGGGAAGCGCATAAACAATATTCACGGGTGTATCACAGGACAGTGTTTTGCACAATGACCAGAGGCTAAAGAACAGCCTTCCGGCTATCCCTCCGATAATGGCATATTTTATCATGGCGATGTTCTCCCATTCTTCGTACGGCCATAAAACATGTTAATGCCCCATAGCATAATAACTGAGACAGCGCTAAGCATCAGTGTTCGAATCACAGGATGAATATCTTCCGATAACCCGGTGTTATCTAAAATAAAAAAGAGCACTACTGTAAACAATACGGCAAGTGGCGCGCTCCACCATTGTATCTGAATTGTCTTGACAGGGTTCGCATTCATTTTCCACTTACCTTACTGTTTTAGTCAGCATCAGAACAGATAAAATACCATAATAATGGTAAGTATAAATATAAAGCGACGCGCATTTCTCCACTGGTAATACTCTCTGGCGTCCGCTTCCCTTATTAGCTTTTCTGAATCACTTTCATTATCTGTTGCCTTTCCTCTTTCCAGTATATGATGATAATGTTTCCTCATCCATAAATACAGAATTGATACCAGATTATCATTCCGGGAAAGATGACATACAACATCCTGACTATATTATAAGGAAATGTATTCTGAGCCGGAAAGAAATATTCATATATTCTGAAAATAATTAAGTTACAAATGACAGCAATCGCTGCACCAGCCCAGTATTCAATGTGGGTGGAAATGGCATTATGTGCGTCTTTAAAGTTTTTATTCCTCAGCCGCGGAGGAAGATCTGCGAGTTCAGGAATACTCTTTCGTGTCCAGTTTATCTTCATATAACATCCCGTTTATCGAAGAAGTAAAGCCCCGGACAAAACCTGCGGCAACAAATCCGCCCCTGGATTATCGGAGGCTGATTTCGTCCGGGAGTACATCGTAACATCCGAGGAGATAATGATGCCAAAAGAACGGCCCTGAACGGCTTCACATGTGGCGGGTATCGTCCGGACCCGGTTTCTGCAATCAATCACTGACCTGCAGGGAAGGTGCAGTTCACTGGAGCGGATGAACACATGAAAGCAGAGCAGCACGCCAGGCCGGGTATGCGACCGGAACGTATACCCGGCGCTGTTGTGAATGACGTTTTGTCCGACCGGTAACCATTCTGAGCTGATCCTTTTTATGTAAACTGAGTGAGGGCGCTGCCACATACAGCTCCTTCATTTTTAATCACTACAGGTGATTAAAAATCTTTTTGCAGGTAAAAACAGTTTTTCCTTTCTGCACCTGCAATACCGGCATAATCTCCCTCTTGCCATACACTGTCTGCGGACGGTTCCCTCGCTTCACAACCTGAAAGAAGCGCCTGTTATCAGGATGGTTGAGCCCTTTATCGGTGCAGACCTCTGCAAACACCGGGTCGCAGATTATCGCGACGGAGGCCCCTGTTTTAACACGATATATCCTTTTACTGCGCCAGCCTGCTGACCCGATTCTGTCCCGCACCGGAATTATCCCGGCTGACCTGTATCTTCTGGCACTCTTAGCGCCTTTTACCTGACGGACAGCGGCCTGCATTGCCGTCAGGCTTTGCTGCCGCATGGCCGTAAAACTGCACCCGTACCATAATTTTTAACACTGCACCAGACCCGTGCGTCACTTTTACCCGCGCGAAGCGGGAAAGTGACGCACGCAGCCCTTTCGACCTGCACCAGATAACTCAACTATGCCAGCTCATGGCTGGATTCTGACACTGCCTTTTCAGGCCATTTTACCCATAAGGAGAACATGAACCGATACCGGAGGTGGATCAGGACGATCCGGGGGATAACCCGCTAACGCGGGCGGCTGCTCAGAGAGCACAACCGATACCCCAGAATACCTCAACGGCTGCCGCCCCGGCGCTAAGGTATCGTTCGCAGCCCCGACAAAAACAGGAGCTATCGGCCTGCGCGCCGGGGAAAGCTGTGTTTTCAGCAGAATGACGGGCAGATGACCAATAGCCGGAAAGATATGATTTTTCATACTGGCAAGGATGCGTTCAGCGTAGTCAGCTGACCATTTCTTGTTGGTTTTGTGCCATGCCAGCGCAACAGCTTCAAAGCATTTTTCCGGGGACGCGGCGGCTTTTTCAGTCATGCGTTGTTGCGCGGGATTGATATTCTGCGCCAGCAGTTTACGGATACCATCGCGCTGCTGGCGGGCGTCGGAAAGCGAGACCTGCGGATATGCACCTAATGCGATGCGGGATTCTTTTCGGTTGAAGCGATATTTGAGATACCAGAGGCGTGAACCGCCCGGACTGACAAGCAGATACAGACCATGAGAATCGGTCAGTTTAAAGGGTTTATCAGAAGGCTTGATACTGCGGATTTTCGTGTCGGACAGGGACATGTGGTGGTCACTCCATTATCGAACTGAAATGACCCCAAATCAGACTACCAATTTCGCCGGATGCGCAGGGAAAACTAGATACGCATCGGGAAATATTTTCACGCTAACTTATTGAAACCTAATTGAATAGGGACTTATAAGTACGCCTGAAAACAGGAATTTGGCTCCTCTGACTGGACTCGAACCAGTGACATACGGATTAACAGTCCGCCGTTCTACCGACTGAACTACAGAGGAATCGTTGTGGGGTCGTATCTTAGCGGCGAAAAAAATTTTGTCAAACATCAATTTGCCCGCAAATGTTCAACTGCCGCTTCCGTCAACAATTTGTTGCTATTAACGACAATTAATCAGGAAAAATGTTTTGCAGGATCCGCCATTCTCTATCATTATTTGAAATGTAGTTTCAACTTTTCTCACTAAGGTCTCCTTTGAACGTCACCTCCGCAGTAAGCCAGGTCTTTACACGCACCTCCTGGTTCAAAAAGCGTAAAAGTTATCGGGTTCTTTACTGGCGTGAAATCAGCCCTCTTGCGGTGCCTATTTTCCTCGAAAACACCTGCGTTTTGCTGATGGGCGTACTGAGTACGTTCCTGGTCAGCTGGCTGGGAAAAGAGGCCATGGCCGGGGTGGGGCTGGCCGACAGCTTTAATATGGTGATTATGTCGTTCTTTGCCGCCATCGATCTCGGCACGACGGTGGTGGTCGCCTTTAGCCTCGGCAAACGCGACCGGCGGCGGGCGAGGGCGGCGGCAAGACAATCGCTGGCGATCATGACGCTGTTCTCTGTTCTGCTGGCGGCCGCGATCCATGCATTCGGCAGCGAGATCATTAATTTTGTCGCCGGCGAGGCTTCTGCGCAGGTGAAGGCCATGGCGCTGACCTATCTGGAGCTGACGGTATTAAGCTACCCGGCGGCGGCCATCGTGCTTATTGGCAGCGGGGCATTGCGCGGGGCGGGTAATACCAAAATCCCTCTGTTGATCAATGGAGGGATGAACATCCTCAACATTATTATCAGCAGCATCCTGATCTACGGCATTTTTTCCTGGCCGGGGCTGGGATTTGTCGGCGCCGGTCTCGGGCTGACCATCGCCCGCTATATTGGCGCCGTGGCGATAGTCTGGGTGCTGGCCATTGGTTTTAACCCGGCGCTGCGCATCTCGCTGAAAAGCTACTTTCAGCCGTTCAACCTGGCGATTATCTGGGAAGTGATGGGCATTGGCATCCCGGCGAGTATTGAATCGGTCCTGTTCAACGGCGGCAAGCTGCTGACGCAGATGTTTGTTGCGGGGATGGGGACCAACGTTATCGCCGGCAACTTCATCGCCTTTTCCTTCGCCGCGTTGATTAACCTGCCGGGGAACGCGCTGGGTTCCGCTTCGACGATTATTACCGGTAAACGGCTGGGAAAAGGGCAAATCGGCCAGGCGGAGCGTCAGGCGTGGCATGTCTTTTGGTTATCAACCATCGTTCTGACGGTGATTGCGTGGGGGACGGCGCCGTTTGCCAATCTGATCGCCTCTTTTTACACCAGCGAAGAAGATGTCAAAGTGGTGGTCAAAGATCTACTGTGGCTCAACGCCTTCTTTATGCCAATCTGGGCGACTTCGTGGATCCTGCCCTGCGCCTTTAAAGGCGCGCGTGATGTACGCTACACCATGTGGGTATCGATGCTAGGAATGTGGGGTTGCCGTGTCGTGGCGGGTTATACCCTGGGCATTGTGCTGGGAATGGGGGTGATTGGCGTCTGGCTGGGAATGGTGCTCGATTGGGCGGTGCGTGGCGTGCTGTTCTATTGCCGAATGGTCAGCGGGCGCTGGCTATGGAAATATCCGCGCAGCAAGATTCAAGTGGACGAAACATAACCCTTTTTCAGGCAAAACGATACTTTTTGCCCAAAGTGGAGAATAAATCGGCAAACGATTTAAATTGTGAAAACAGCCTTTGACAAGGTCAGGCAGCGCCGTTAATATTCGCCCCGTTCACACGATTCCTCTGTAGTTCAGTCGGTAGAACGGCGGACTGTTAATCCGTATGTCACTGGTTCGAGTCCAGTCAGAGGAGCCATATTTTAAAAGCCCGCTTAAGGAAACTTAAGCGGGTTTTTTGCTTTCAATGGTATCCCCGATAGCCGACCACAATCCCGCGTCGTCCTACCCACGCGACTGCAGGGCCCTGAGAGTGGCGCTGCTATCGCCGTCAGGCATTCGCTTTCATCTGCTGGCTTCGCCATTCCCGCAAGATGTGCTCCGGATGCTGGGCAGTGAAAAGCGAGTGCCGACACCCGCCCCCAAAGCGACCGGCCGGGATAAAACGATTTCCGCCTGGCAGGAAGGTAAACTCTCTATGCCTGCTAACGGCAGCCGGCGGATTAAAGCTTGGCATTAAGCTGCGATGCCCGTGCTCTTTTGTGCTCCAGTATTTTATCCACCCCTTCGATAAAACCGTCTCCCCCGGGACCCTGGCTTATCCATGCCGGTAGCGCCGGGATGGAAGCCCGCTGATGGCGCAGGGTACTCATACCGAGGGTATGCCGGAATCCGGCAAACATCGGGGCGTCATTTTCAGAGTCTCCGCTATAAAAGACGCTATCCTGTGCGGCCCGTTCATCCAGGTGGTAAAACGTCCTGAGGACGTGACGGCTCATGATTAATTTATCGTATTCCCCGGACCAGGCCAGCAGCCATAAATTATTCACCGTGGTCTTTAACCCGGCCTCGTGCAATGACTGACGCAGAGCGCCAAGGTGCGTGGTATTAGCAGGCAGGTTAAAGGCCAGGCTGGACAGGCGGAAAGGCTGGTCTTCCGCAAGGGTTGCCCAGCGGTATTGTGCGGTGATTTTCCGTGCCATCACGGTGAGTTTTTCCTGCTCATCGGCCTGCTTGTCCGCATGCCAAAAATGGCGTGTTACCCCATGACCCTCGGCGGCACGCTGAAAGAAAAAACCGCCATTCTCGCCGATGACACCATCGACAGGCCACATTCTGACCATCTGATCGCACCATCCTGCCGGGGCGCCAGTGACCGGTATCACCCGGATCCCGGCAGATTGCAGCCGCTCTAATGCCCCATAGGTGGCGGCAGAAAGCCGCCCGCGGAAAGTGAGCGTCTCATCCATATCGGTCAGAACATAGTTTACCGAGGAGAATAAACCCTGTGATGCCTGCGCAAGTGGTCGCATATCCACTCCCAATAGAAAGAAACGATTTTATCGCGCTTTGATTAACAGGCGTTATAACGGAAGGCGATGAGTTATACCGCGCTCAGGATTTACCCTGACCGGGACCCGCTGCCGGGCCGATAGTGGTTGGTGGCGAGGCCGGTTCGTCGCTTGATCTTTGCCCGCCGTGGCGGCGGGCAAAGAGGGGGAAGGGCTAGCGGAACGGCGGTTCGTTGAAGGTACGCAGCTTGCGCGAATGCATGTGGTCACCCTCCGCACGCAGCAGATCGATGGCTTTAATGCCTATCTGCAGATGCTCGGAAATAGCTCCTTCATAAAAGCGGTTGGCCTGGCCCGGCAGCTTAATTTCGCCATGCAGCGGTTTATCAGACACGCAGAGCAGCGTGCCGTACGGGACGCGGAAGCGGTAGCCCTGGGCCGCGATGGTGGCGCTCTCCATGTCGATGGCCACGGCGCGGCTGAGGTTGAAGCGCAGCGCCGAGGCGGAATAGCGCAGCTCCCAGTTGCGGTCATCGGTGGTGACCACCGTGCCGGTACGCAGTCGCTGTTTAACCTCTTCGCCAGGCATGCCGCTGATTTGCTTGGTGGCGTCGTACAGCGCGCGCTGTACTTCGGCAATGCTGGGAATCGGGATATCCGGCGGCAGCACCGCATCCAGAACGTGGTCATCACGCAGATAAGCGTGGGCCAGCACGTAGTCGC
The DNA here is from genome assembly GCF_002806725.1 of Raoultella sp. T31. Taxonomy (NCBI): domain Bacteria; kingdom Pseudomonadati; phylum Pseudomonadota; class Gammaproteobacteria; order Enterobacterales; family Enterobacteriaceae; genus Klebsiella; species Raoultella sp. T31. The sequence continues at coordinate 86,521 of NZ_PIBO01000012.1, read as the reverse complement.
CGATGGTCTGGCTTTCACGCAGACCGCCGCAGTGACCAATCATCAGCCAGACGTCAGGACGCAGCACCGCCAGATGATCGCAGATGTTCTTGGCGTTGGCCGGACCGACGCCAATATTAATCAGCGTAATTCCCTGACCCTCTTTGGTGATCAGATGCCAGGCGGGCATCTGATGTTTTTTCCACGCCAGATCGGAAATGGCCTGCTCCGGCGCTTGCGTATCGGCTGTTATCCAGATCCCGCCGGCACAGGAAAGTGCGATATAGGGGCTGTCAGGATCGAGAATCTGACTGCATCCCCAGCTCACGAACTCATCAACGTAGCGGGTGTAGTTGGTAAACAGAACGTACGGCTGAAAATGATCGACCGGCGTCCCGGTATAGTGGCGCAGGCGCGCGAGAGAGAAATCGACGCGGCGGGCATCGAAATGGGAAAGCGGGTGGTGTTCGGTGGGATGGAACAGTCCGTCCGCGGTTTCATCGCCAATTTGCGACAGCTCGGTGGTCGGAAAGTAGCGGGTCAGGCCAGCACTCATCGAGCGATCGAGCGTTAAAGCGGAGCCGTCGATGACATACGGATAAGGGATTTCATGCCGCGACAACCCGACGCTGATATGCGCACCGTAATCCTGATACAACGATGTTAGCTGCTCCAGCAGGTAGGCGCGAAACAGCTTAGGGTTGGTAATGGTGGTAGTGTAGCAACCGGCATGGGTGAAGCGTCCCCAGGCCCGGGTTTTTAGCGCTTTATGGTCCGTGCCGTCCCACGACACGGACAGTTGCGGATAAACAAACAAGCCGTTAGCACGAGCGTCGTCATCCGGGAGAACGCTGTGGTTGATATATTCGCCGATGGCTTTACGTAATGCATTGACCGAACGCTCATATTGCAGTTCAAGCTGATTCAGCGCTTGTTCCGGGGTCAGACTGGCGGCCTTGTGGTTCATCTTCGCTCCTTTTTTCAGGTCTGCTGACATGCCTGATAGTATGTCACAGACGGAAAAGAGCGAAGGGGAATTTCATCCGCAGTACAGTGAAGGTGTTTGCATTAAATATTATTGCTGAAGGGGATGGTGCTTATTTATTACTCAGATTTGGCGATTTCCGCCCAGCGTTCGTTGCTGAAGTACGTGGCTTTTATCACTTTTAGTATTTTTGCCGGATCGTCATTGAGGCAATACAGGGCATTTGCCAGCGGCGTGAGTTTATCTCCGCACTGTAAAGCGCACTGCCGGGTGGTGATTTCGGCAATAACCAATAAATGCGAGCTTTGTAATACTGCGCAATAATCTGGTGATTTCTCCGAAGATTGTACTTTTTTTACCCACCATTCCATAAGACATTCCCTGATCAGCGCTATTTCCGACGATAATTGCCCGTTACCTTTTTTATGACAATAAGAATAGCCTAATGGTTTAGGCTGCGTTTAATTTACAAAGATTCAGAATATTGTCACGTGCATAATGGTCCGAATAAGAATACCGATGATAGCACCGGGAGCGGCAAAGCGGAACAGACGAACAAATCGCGAGCTCACGCCGAGGAATATACCAATGCCGGGCAGATCGAAGGTCTGAATGAATAGTCCGGCGGAGGCATTGAGCTGGCTGATGGTGACTTTGCCTTGCTGCACCAGTTCAGAGACCACGCCAAAATAGGCCATACCGCCTGCGATACATTTGACCAGCGCAGGAAGGACGAAGTTGACTGGAATATGCAGCCACTGCAGTAGCGGCATCAGCAGGTGCTGAAGCATGTTAATAATGCCGGCCGCCTGTAGCACCCCGACGATAGTTAATGACAGGATCAACATCGGCACCGCGCCGAGCGCAAGACGAATGGCATCAGATCCCGCATTGTTAATGACCGCAATCACGCCCTGGCTGTTTTGTTCGGCGTTGGGCAGCGCTTCCGCCCGGGCATTCTCCATCACTGACAGACGGCGCCCGATGACGTGCCAGGTGACCGCACCCGCGCACAGACCGCCGATAATCGAAATGCAAATCGAGGCCATCCAGTGCAGGCCGAAAGGGGTGAGAGGGTAGAAGACGTTGCCCTGGCCCATGGCAAAGACCATGGCGAGCGTGGCGGCCATCTGTCTATCTGAGACGCCGCGCTTATCCATAATGGCCAGCGTGGCCAACGGCGCGGCGAAGCTGACAAAGTTTATCTGAATCAATGCGAATGCGCTCATGCCGCCAAGGCCAAATGGCTTGAGCAGCGGCGCGACCCAGCGGACGATAACGTCCAGCACACCGCGGACTTCCAGGTATTTCATGATCATCAGCATGACGACCATAATGGGTAATAGCGTATAAAGTGCGACATCAACGGAGGATTTTCCCGCCGACATAATAATGCCGATAAGATCCATTTAACTCTCAACCACCGAATAGCGAAATGACCATCATCATAATCCTCGTCAGACAGAAATGATACGGCTTTTAATGGCATCTCACCTTCCGCGCGGAGCTATTATTGCGGTGTAAATAAGAAAATCATATTTCGCATCTTATTAGTAAAATAAAACTTATGTTTGCACAGGACATTATTCGATGAATGCCGCGGTGTATCCGTGGCGGTGGGGCTAAAAAATGTACAGACTTGTTGAGCGCGGATCAGAGGATAGCCCCTGAACCGGGTAAAAAAGAGCGAGGGGCCGCCAGGCGAGCGTTCCCGCCATACCGCCGTTCGGAGCGGTCAGAACCACGAAGGGGTGATGAGGTTGAGTGGGCGGAGAGGCGGGTTACAGCGTGCTATGGGCAAAGTCATCGAAATCCGTGTGGATGTTTTTATCGGTGAATGCCTGACAGCAAATGCCGACAAATGCGCCGGTAAAACGCTCATCGCCACGTTCTGTAAAGTGTTCGTCTGCCAGCTTACTGTATTCCACATCGCCACCCGGCGGGCACCACACTTTTCACCAGGAGAATAGCAAAAGAGGGGGGATTATCACTGGCATCAATCCGCAAAGAGATAGTCTCATCCGTAGAAATATCGCTGCTGTGTACCGGCGGCTGGCTGAACCCGTGGAGATCGCTAATCAGAAAATTCAGCGATGTCTGGACCCAGAAGCTAAAATCGGTTTGCCGTCAGGCAACCAGCCTTTAGCAGTGATGAGAGTTTAAAAACCAGGAGGCCACCATTTCCTCCCGGAATTGATTTGGAAAAAAAACAGGGATCAATTGTATTTGATAAATTCTGTTGCAAACTGAAATGTATTATAGCGATGGGAGGCTACAGAATATTCGAATAGCTTCCCGTTATCTAAATAAGCTGTTTGTTCAACGTGAATAACAACTTCAGGGGAAGGGAACTCAAGCAGGGTGCATTGTCGTTCATCTGACAGGGCTGCGGTGATCATCATATGGCTACTGTGTACGTTATAACCCAGTACCTCGGTAATATAAGCATAGATTGAATCGGCAACGTTACTATAGTTGAGTCCGGGGATAATATTTACCGGCATATAGGTTTTTTCAATGATCGAGGGGAGCGTGTTGATCACTCTTACACGCAGAATTGAATAAACCATTTCATCGCTGTTAAGCTGTAGTTTTTCCTGAATCTCAGGAGGCGCGGGGATTGCGGAGAATTCAATTACCCGGGTTTCAATATTTTTCCCGGAGCCCAGGCAGCGTGCCTTTGTCCCTGTCAGATGGTTATTGAAAGAAGCATTGAACGGAAGTTTTACAAAAGAGCCTAATCCTCTTTTTCTGACGACGAAACCTTCCTTGACAAGGATATCAAGCGCCTTGGTGATTGTGAGTTCACTGCAATCAAAAACCAGCGCAAGCTTTCGTCCTTCAGGCAGTTGGCTGTTTTGTTCATAATAACCAGAAATAATTCTCTTTTTTAATTCATTATATATATCAATATACTTAGGCATATACTTTTCATAACAGACCTATAGACATAGGTCTGTTATACTATAGTTTACGGCAGATAAACATCCTAACGTAAGATGGATGCTGCCATCCTCACATAAGTATGTCTTTTACCACGTATTGCAACAGAAAGTGCCCGAATCGCTTCCGGATCGGCTATCCCGCAACAACCGGCATCGCCAAAGTTATGTATATCACTGCCGCAGCGCTTGCTTGCCAGACCAATTAGCTTAACCGTCTCAGCATCCGCTCCTTCCTGGCTACTACTGATGGTGGTTATCGCCAGTCCGCCGGTCTGATGAACCGCGTGGATAATATCGGCTACGACACTTTCACTGCTCCCCTGACAGGTACCAGGGGCCGGAACGATGATGGCATGCGCACCTGCGTGAATATAGCCTGCATACTCTTTTGCTGAAGCCAGACCAGCGGCATAAAATTTCGCGGCGATGATGAAACCAGGGAAATGCGCCTGCGCCAGGTCTATCGCCTCCAGCATAGTCTGCATATTCAGTTCTGGTTTGTCATACCCTGTCAGGCAAAGAAAATCGGCTTGTTGAATATTTTCCAGTGTCCTGAGCGAAAGCCGACGTGGATTTTCAGTATTCTGCTTATCGCCGATTTCAAGGCTAATACCCACCAGCCTGCCGGTCAGATCTTTTATTCGCTGCCAGCCGCCCCCTTCCGGCATACCTGCTATGGTGTGGGTATCGGTGTTATAGCTCTTGAGTAAAATCATATCGGCGCCGAATGCGCTGACCAGTTCCGCACCCGTGATATCAGGATAGAGCGGGGTGCTCTCTGCGGCCACCTCGGCAAGAACGACTCGCCCTTCCGATGCCTGGATGGCCGTAAAGAGACCGCTGGCTGTGGGCTGGTTCCGAAAATCTGACGCACGACAGTTTAGTAGACGTTTCATGTCAGTAATCCAGTGTGATTATTGATGGTGAAGCGTGCTCAAAGCCGCGCTCAAGAATTTCGAGGTTCGTGATAATGTCGGTCTCACTCACGTAACCTGGCGCACCGTTGACGATGGTCTCATAAAGCGCATCGTAGACACCGCCATAATCTCCGCGAGCGGCCGGGACTTCTCGTTTAACGATCTCGTTTTTTTCGTTGATGTACTCAATGATACCTGGCTCGCTGTCTGCGCAGAATAAAGGATCATCCGGCATAATGTTGTTTTTCAGACAGGCTTCCTGCCGATCGATTTGTCCTTTGATAAACGAGCCGCGGGTTCCATGGACAATGAATTTTGGATATGGGGTCATGACAATGTGGCTGGTTTTGATAATCGCCTTCAGATCACCATAGAACAACTGGGTTTCAAATATATCATCCGGATTTCCATCCCGACGCAGACTGCGGATATCGTAAGCGACCTGACGAGGTCTGCCAAACAGGGACAACATCTGATCAAGGGTATGAATACCCAGGCCATAAAACGCACCGTTAAACGGATGATTCTCCTGGGGCTCAGCCTCGGGGCGGTAATAGTCGAAGTGGCTTTCGATTTCCACAATATCGCCAATCAGGCCACTTTTAATCACCTCCCGGACAGTAAGAAAGCAGGAGTCAAAGCGGCGATTCTGGAAGGGGGTTACCGTTACCCCATGTTCTTTAGCCAGACATAACAGTTCTTTTGCCTCTGCCAGAGTGGTGGTAAAGGGTTTTTCGACCATCACATTTTTGCCATGTCTTATACATATTCTGGCATATTCAAAATGGCTGTCCGGATGTGTACAAATAACCACAAGCTGAACCGATTTATCCTTTAATATGTCATTCACATCACGGGTAAACTGAATGCCGCGGTATTGCAACTGTGACTCTACCTCCGGCTTTGGTGTAATATCAAAAATAGTTTTGACGTTAAATTTATCGCGGATCAATACATAGGGTAAATGATATCGGGTGGCACTTTTCCCAAACCCAATAAATGCACAATTAATCATACTGCTTCCTTATTTAAACAACGTTACGGCATGTTCGATAATGGATTGACCATCCATATGGGAGAAATGTTGTGGGTTGACCAGCGCAACTCGACACTGATCCTGTACGGTTTCCCGTATTTTACTTTCCATATAAGACAATTGTGGTGAGAGGAATATAAGGTCCGTGTGCGGATAAATATCTTCAAGACTGCCTATGTTGGTTGCGCTGATATTGGCCGTGCAATTGATACTTTGAGCATACAGGCGCATTTTTTTAGCCACCATTGAGGTGGACATACCTTCGTTACACATCAGGATGATAGTTTTGCCGTCCAGCACATGGCCGTCCGATGTGTTATTTATCTCTGTCGTGTCTGAGGGCGTTTGTTCGATATCCTCAATAATTTTTCGGGTGTTTTTGCTCATGATTGCGCGTTCGTAGGCGTGCAGAAACGGCAGGTAAACGGCGACACCAATAATGATCAGTATCCCCTGCAACACAACGTTACGTAGGTCACCACCAGAGCCCAACCATCCGGAGAGGAAGGGCGGTACGGACCAGGGGACGTAGGCAACAATGTGTGATACCCAGCCCCATGAGGTGGCGAAGTAGGCGATGATAAAGTTGATTTGTGGGTAGATGATAAAAGGGATCATCAAAAGCGGGTTGAGGATCACCGGTAGACCGAAAATGACCGGCTCGTTGATATTAAAGACGCCTGGCGCAATCACCGTCCGGGCGAATTTTTTATGGCTGCTCATGCGAGTGCGGAACATGATGGCCAGCAACAAAGCTAACGTAGAGCCTGTACCGCCCATATGACCGTACAGGTCACGAAATGGCAGGACAATGATATGCGGCGGTATATGTCCGGCGGCGAATGCCGCCATGTTTTCCTGCATGGCAACCAATAAGGGGGGTTCCAGAACTGGGTTAATAATCCCGGAAGGATGAATGCCGAGCGAAAACAGCAGATTGGTTAGGGTGGTTAACGTAATGAAGCCCGGCAGACTGGTAGTGAGATGCACCAGGGGTTTTTGCACCACGGTCTGAATCAGCGCAAACAGTTCGGTATCGAACCAACAGGTGATAGCGAACGTACCGCAGGCAAACAGCGCCACGGTGATCATAATGGCGAACAGAGCATTAAATGATTGCTGCACCATAGGCGGTACTTCTTCGCCCAGAGAGATTTTCAGCGTCGAACTGGCTGATATCTTCAGAAACAAAGTGGTGGATAAGAAGGCACAAATAATGGCGAGAAATACCCCTCCTGCATTGGTCAGCGCATAGGGTACGACGCCGCTTACCATTATGGCATCGCTATCCGGTGCTGTGACTTGTACCGTGGTTGGCATTATCACATAGAAGCAGGCAAGCGAGACCATTGCGGCAATAATTGGACTTTCGGCTTTGCGTTTACTGGCCAGAGAATAAGCTACCAGTACCGCGAGCATAACGGACAATATATTCATGGTGCCGTTTAATGCCCGCTCACCGATCCCGCGATAATAGGTCATGGTTTCGGCAGAAATAATATTTCTCATGAATCCGTTGGGATCAAGAAAAACATAGTTAACCATAATGACCAGACCAGCCAGGACCAGAAAGGGGATCGCGATGATAAAACTATCTCGCAGGCTTCTCAGATGAACCTGTCCCGCCAGTTTTTGTGAAAAACTGGCAATACTGTCTAATGAGATATTCATAAGGCTCCTTTAATTCTTCTGCTGGTGGGCTGCCACCAGCTGCTGACGCATAAAACTGATACGATAGTCGTTATTTACCTGGCCATCGGCTATTCGGCTTTCTTCGTTCTCAATACCTATGCCGTTTTCAGAGATTGATGTTTCATCATGGCCCCTGTAACCCATTCACTACGGCAAAATGTGAATGGATGACAATAAGTTTAAAAATAGTATTTAAAACGTGCACGTACACCGTAACGATCGTCAGAATTATCTTCACCAGAATAGAGATTGTCTGAATTGCGTTTTATTTGTGACCAGTACGCTCCCAGGAAAATATCAAAGTTATCCATATCTAATACGTGGGCGAAACGATATGAGGTGTGGATAGTGTGAATCTGGTACTTTCCATCCCGATCGATAAAATCATCATTATTTACATGCAGGGTAGGACTAAATGAGGCGATTTTATTCCTGGCCCAGATATAACCTACTTCAAATTTATCCCACAAAATATTCGCACCTGCGGTGAAATCTTTTTCATCCTCAGCATCCATAAACGCGAGATTTATGTTAGTGGTAATATCGTTATCAACTTTCAGGGTTGACGTCCAGCCAAAACCGTTGCGTCTGGACTGATCCTGCCATTCTCCACTGGCATCATGGTAACCATAGGCATTGTTAATGACATTGCTTTCTGCTGCAACGGCGGTAGTGAAATTGTCTCCACGCCAGGCGATAACGGGTCGAAGGTAGATCGTGTTTTTCTTTCTGGTCAGGGTATTTCCATGATAAGAGCCGCCAGCGAACAGGTCGCTGCCATCCTCCACCAGACTATTCAGTTCAAAGTACCATTCATCAATGGATTTACTTAACATGAAGTTACCGCCACTGTTGCTACGTCCGCGGCCTTCTTTCATCATATAGATATATCCAAACCCATCGGCATACAGGTCATTAGCCGTATTACCTGAATATTCCACAAAGGTATCCTGGTTGAGCGGGAACATATCATAAGCTTCGAAGCGCCCTATAGTGGCGCGCCAGCTATCTTTGTTCCCCTCTTTCTGCCCGAAGTAAAAGGCCGCATCATCCAGATTCATATGGCCACTCATGTCTGCCAACGATTGAGCGGTAAAACCTGCAAAATTACCGCTGGATAATTCCCGATAGCCGTCCAGGCCCAGTAATATGCGGCCATTAATGCTCCAGCGGTCGTTATCACTTGCGCTCCAGTCTTTATTTGGGCTGGTGCGTGTGGAGGTCAGTTGCTTCGAGCTGCTGGCTGCATCGGTATTGAACTCGACGTCCCCGTACAGCTTAAGTTTTCCGGAAGAGGTATCGAAATTTATATCTGCTGAGCTATTGAACGAAGCAAGTGCTAATGTAATTGTCAGTATTGTTTTTTTCATGATTCATTCCGTCATTGTGTGTTGTTCATCTTTATCCCTGTTGTGTTGCGATGCATTTTAAAACTATATGGTTTTAAAAAATAATGTATAAGATCACAGTTTTTGAATAAAGATAGAGTCGTGACGAAAACCGGGTGAGCGCGAGGAGTGGACGGTACCGCGAAGGAAACATCAGGATGTGTCACCTGAGTGTCGTGATAGATGCCCTTACTGAGAGGATGACATGGGAAGGTTGAACAAGCGTGTATGAGGCGAAAGTTTCGTCGGTTACCTGATTTACCCAGTAATCTTGATTAGCTGTTTCTGTTTTAATCGCGATGACTTTCGGGAGAGATTTTATTTTTATTGCAACGTTCCATAGCCTCGCGCGAATGAGATTTGTGCCCGATCATTGACAATTTTCCAGGCATCGGAAGGCGGAGCAATAAAGCCTTGTAGCGCCAGTACCTGTAAAAATACGGCATCCTGCGGCATATTCAAAGACAGAAACGCATTGCGTAAAGCGCTAATGGCTTCCACTTCCACGCTCTCACTTGCCACCAGCAGAGGCATCGGGGCAGGATCGCTGTAAGTCAGTATGCGAACATGGCGTGTTATGACCGCTGAAACGGCGCTGGATACATTCGCGGATGCCTGGGACGATAAATACCCACAATCAGTAAAAGCTGGCGTGCGTACTGGGAAAACCTCAATACGTTCTTCGGCTATCCGCCTGACATCCGAAAATCTATCTACACCACGAATGCCATCGAATTGCTGAACAGCGTGATCCGCGTAGCTATCAAGAAGCGCAAGGTGTTCCCGACGGATGACTCGGTACGAAAAGTTATTTACCTGGCAATCAAGGTCGTATCGAAAAAATGGAGTATGCCGATCCCGAACTGGCGACTGGCGATGAGTCGATTTATTATCGAGTTCGGTGACCGCCTGAGCGATCACCTTTGACGTGGTGGCAGTTACACAGAATTATTTACAGGGTTACTTTTTTTGAGTTTAATAACAAACCGGCCTTTTTTCCTTTTGATTTTTGCGCCTCTGTCGCCATAGGTGATTGCGATATTAAAAAAGTCATCAGTATCTATATCAAAATCAAGCTCTATTTCTTCGTGCTGATTAGAGTTGAGTAGTTCATACGTTTGTTCAATATTCACAGCTTTTATCACTGTCATAATCTAACCCTTGTCATGGCGATGTCTTTTACAACACTCATTAAATGTCATTTTCATGACATACAAATGACAACAATCTCTCCTGGTATGTTCCTGTACTCTCTGCAAGAGGGCTATGGGATTGTCATCTAAGGGGAGCGATGCTCCCTGTCCGCTACATGAGGAAAGCGATCCCACCTGTACTTTTTACTTGCGCCGCCTGATGGGACAGGCACCTCTCCCTGCCTTCGATGTACCGCGGCTTTTCATCGGTAGCCAAACCAACCATGATTATCGTCACACTTTCCACTACAAGCACTTGAGCTGTATGCAGTGATTCGTTGTAAGGATGCTCAGGACGTAATCAGAATGACCTGAGCGAAACCTGGTTCCATTGTTGCTTTATCCGGCAACAATGGAACCAGGTTTTTTTTTGCTTTTTTTGGTATGCCTTCGTCAGAAAGGGTCCCAGAATTAAACAGTGAGATGGCTGAAATGAAAGTAGAAAAAATACTCAGCAACAACGCTGTCCTGCTCTCCAACTCTAAGCAAGAAGAGATTGTGGCAATTGGGCGGGGTATTGGTTTTGGCAAAAAAGCGGGAGATGTGATCGACAATAGCCAGATTGAGAGTCAGTTTATCAAAAAATCAGAAGGTCTGGCTGATGTTCTTTCGCAATTATTGTCGGAAATTCCGCCGGCGTATCGTGCAATTCGAAGGTGATCTGGGGCTCACGCAGAGCAATGAGTCATTTGAGAAAGGAATGTCGGGCGGTGGAATGGGCAAACTCAGTAAGCTCTACGTGGAGGGGAACGGGCTGCTGCCGTTTGCTCCTGAAGCCTCAGTATGGGTAGGCAAACATACGCTGCCTCAGTATGAAATTCAGCTTCTGGACTGGAAAAGCAACCGGACTTCATCAGGTGCTGGCGTAGGGATAGAAAACTGGAAGCTACCGGTGGGCGCACTCAGCATGGCGCTGACGCGTAATGATGTAGATAACTACAGTACGGTTTGCGCGTCAGGCTCTTCCGCATGCAACGATACGACACAGGTGAACATTAATATTGCAGAAGTTCGTTATAAAAACCTGCCAGTAACCGATCATTCAACTCTGGAACTGGGAGCGAAATATGCTTTCGCCAACCAGACGAATGAACAGAAAAAAGCACAGGCGGATAATGACTATTATCAGGTGAAATCCTCCTGGCTCGGGCAGGCGATTTTACGTACCCCGGTACTGGAAGGGGCAAATGAGTTAACACTGCAGATAGCCAACAACTCTCTGGCTAGCCAGTTTATGAATATCTCCAGCGCCAATCCTGATTTTGATTTCAATAGTTCTTACTATGGTATTCACCGTGGTGGAATCGGGTGGCGACTGGTGGATCAAGGAGAGATTTATTTGGGAGAGAAAATCATCATGGCACATGCATTGATATATGGCCGTGGTTACGATCTGTATTCACCCTATACCGGCGCGCATACTGATTTTAAAACCGCACGCGCGGTAATTCGCCCGTCATGGATCTGGAACAAAAACATGCAGACCGCCCTGGAACTAGGCTGGTTTACACAGGAAAATCGCACCAATAATACCTCGTTGAATGAGTCTGGTTATAAGGTGACATTGGCACAGGTATATAAAGTGGATACCAGTATCCTCAACTCCCGCCCCGAGTTACGTCTCTATAGTACTTATCTGAAAGCGCTGGAAAATGAGATTGATCATCAGAGATTTAATGACGATAAAAATTATCAGATAAGTTTTGGTGCGCAGGTCGAGGTGCTTTTCTGACTTGTACAGCAGAGAGTAGGCGTTATTCTACTGGCACTGTCTGCCATTAATAAGCTGCGTTGATGGATAGTGACGCCATCAACGCAGAAAGATAACTATCCCCATTATACATCAGGCAGGGTGGATATTTTTAGTGTTTATAAAATATTGCACCAGAATATCGCCAAGGTAAAATTTATCGCCTTTACGGTATATAGGCTATTATCTCTATTTCCACTAAAGCCTCTTTTGGCAGGCCAGCGACGGCTATGCAGGATCTTGCGGGTGGGTTTTTACCATTAAAAAATTTTTTATAGACCTCATTGAACTGTGGAAAGTGGGACATATCGGTAAGAAAACAGGTAGTTTTAATTACAGTATCCAGCGATGCATGACTTTTTTTTAGAATTTCCTCAATATCTTTCAGTGATTGACAGGCTTGATTTTTATACCAGGCCTGGCTTTTCTCGCCATATGAGATGAGGCGACAAGACTTTTTAAAATGTGTCATGAGATCGACCTCTTGGGTTAATAGAGCCCTCACTCCATTGATCAAAAAAACAATCCGTGATCTGAAACGCAAAAAGAAATATTGCTATTAAAAAATTACCTACGCCTTCATTCCGGTATTCCATCTCCCTTCGTAGCTTATTTAACATCATGAAATATAATAAATTGTGCAAATTTTGTCTGCTAAAAACGATGATGTTGCATGTAAATATATGATGGGATGAACGCTTTCCAGCAATCATCCGGGTGATCTGATCGCGCAGGGATCACAACATGACGAGTATCCCGATGTTCTGCTTTGTGGATGCATGTGGCACGGGCGGCACATCGTTGTCCGCCGGAGTAGCGTTCATAATGGGTAAAATCAGAAAAACAGCAAAAATGTGAACTGCATAAGGGATATTTTTCTGCTGGATTAAAATGAGAGCTATTTTTTTTTAACGGAGATTAGTTGCGATTTCTCCCGGTCGTTATGCTGCTAAGCAAGCAGGCAGATATGTGTAGCCAACCAGAAAGACAGTGATGCTGTCGGGAGCCAATGATGAAAGATATGAATTGTCATAATGATTCTGTAAATGAGGCTATTACTCTGATCGAAAAAGCCAAACAGGCTCAACGAATATTGAACATGTATCCTCAGGAGAAAATTGACTTTATTGTCGCAGGGATGATTGCGGCGGCGGAAGAAGCATCGGAACGGCTGGCGAAGATGGCCGTCTATGAAACCGGCTTCGGCAATGTAGAAGATAAAGTGGTAAAAAATAGATTCGCTAGCACTACGCTTTATCAATACATCAAAGATCTGAAGACCGTCGGCGTTTTGAAAGAAGACCCGATGACCAGTACCGTTGAAATCGCGACACCAATGGGGGTGCTGGCAGCTCTGATTCCATCCACTAACCCGACATCAACGGCAATTTATAAAACGATTATTGCGATCAAATCGGCTAACGGGATTGTTCTTTCCCCCCATCCCTCTGCCCGAAATAGCATTATTGAAGCTGTAAATGTGGTGTATCAGGCAGCCCTTAAAGCGGGGGCCCCGGAAGGGATTATCGGTTGTATGACCCTTCTTTCCCTGGACGGTACGCAGGCACTGATGCGTCACCCGGATATTGCCATGATCCTTGCCACGGGCGGCGAAGCGATGGTTAAGGCAGCTTATAGTTCGGGAAACCCGGCTATCGGTGTTGGTCCCGGAAACTGCCCGGCATTTATTGATAAATCAGCCGATACAGAAGAGGCCATCAAGAAAATCTTTAAAAGTAAGACATTTGATAATGGCGTGATTTGTGCTTCTGAACAATCTATTGTGATTGAAAAATCTATTGAGGATCAGGTGAAACGCGCTATTGAAATTAATGACGGTTACCTCCTTTCACAACAGGAATCAGAAAAAATTAGCAAAATTCTCCTGCGTGACAATGGCTCGATGAATCCGGAAATTGTCGGTCGTACTGCTGGTTATATTGCGGATATGGCGGGTATCCAGATCCCGGGAGATGTCAGAGTATTAGTTTCACAGCAATTTTCCGTTTCTCATCAAAATCCTTATTCACGGGAAAAACTGGCTCCGGTTCTGGCTTTGTATGTCGAAGAAGATGCCGGGAATGCAATCGACCGTTGCGTTGAGCTACTGGAAAACGAAGGTAGCGGTCATACGGCATCAATTCATGCGCAAAATGCGCAGGTGATCCGTGAGTACGCTGCTCGGGTGCCGGTATCTCGTTGTTTGATTAATACGCCCAGTGCGCTGGGGGCGATCGGCGCGACGACAAAACTGGTGCCCGCGCTGACGCTGGGGTGCGGTGCCATCGGAGGAAGTTCGGTATCGGATAATATCGGCCCGGAGCACTTAATTAATATAAAAAGAGTCGCCTATGATGCAGAAAAATTAATGTCATTATAATTATCCAATTCTACTAAACATCATGAATATTGCTGCCATTTAAAATGGCAATAGCGGCTTTCGCTTAACTTTATGTTGCCTGAAATCAGGGTGGATATTATGAAGAGTACATTTTTCATGCCTCCCATTAATATGATGGGAGCGGGTTGTATCGCCAAAGCGGTTCAACAAATTAGCGATTTTGGTATTCATAAATGTCTTATTGTTACGGACGTTTTTCTGAGTGAATCAGTGATGATGGGGCGGCTTAAAATGCTACTTAATCGACATGATGTCGATACCATCATTTTCCCAGGGGCCTTACCTAATCCGACTACAAGCAACGTCAAAGCGGGGCTTAATGTATTACTGGAGCATCATTGCGACGCGGTTATCTCTTTTGGTGGTGGTTCACCCCATGATTGTGCAAAAGCGATTGCGTTGCTTGCTACTAATGGCGGTGAAATAGAAGATTATGAAGGTATTAATTGTTCAGAAAGAGAACAACTGCCTCTTTTCGCAATCAATACCACCGCCGGTACGGGATCAGAAATTACCCGATTCTGTATTATTACCGATGAGCAGCGGCATATCAAAATGGCTATTATCGACAAGAATGTTACCCCACTTATGTCGGTTAATGATCCAGAACTGATGCTGGATATGCCCAAATCGCTGACTGCCGCTACCGGTATGGATGCCTTAACCCATGCTATAGAAGCTTATATGTCAACATCGGCATTTCCCGTGACCGACGGACTGGCGCTGAAGGCGATTAATCTTATTCAGCAGAATCTGCGTACGACGGTCTTTCAGGGAGATAATTTACCAGCACGTGAAAATATGGCCATTGCGCAATTTATGGCTGGAATGGCGTTTAACTCCGCATCCCTTGGCTATGTGCACGCGATTGCTCACCAGCTTGGGGGCTTTTACAATCTGCCGCATGGCGTATGTAATGCTATTTTGCTGCCACATGTTCAGCGGTTTAATGCCGGGCTTCCCGCGGTCGCGCAGCGTTTAATGGATATCGCTAACGCGATGGGACTTAAACTATCCGTAGATCACGCGCGTAATGTCGACATAACCCTGGCGGCAATTAAACAACTCTCTGCTGATATTGGTATTCCGGAAGGGTTAGCAGAATTAGGTGTTAAAGAGAAGGATTTCGATATCCTCGCCGAGAATACACTTGCGGATTCCTGCAGCTTAACTAACCCCAGAATAGCAACAAAACAGCAAATTAAAGAAATATTGTCTGCCGCTATGTGAAAATATTCATCGTATCAGGGGCTGCCACTAAATATGGGTTGATATGGGAGAGATGAGATCGCTACGGTCATTATCTCTGGAGTGATGGTTAATAAAAGAGTTTATTATGCCTAAGATAATTATTCTGATCCCGATCGACCAGGAAGCGGGATTAACCAGCGTGAGCCTTGGTCTGTTGCGGGCAATTGAGCAACAGCGCATGACCTGTGCTTATTTTCGGCCTGTCGCACAGGAGACCCGGGATGTCATACCTGGCAATATGGCCAGCATGCTGGTTGGATTAAACAGTAGTGCACATGTTATAGCGTCTTTTTCAGTCGCACATCTGAATCATGCTCTGCGCAGCGAACAACTTAATCTATTTCTGGAAGAGGTTATCTATCGTATTGAAAATCATGCTGAGGCACAGACGGCTGATATTATCCTTGTTGAAGGCATCTATCCGGCTGACCATTTTCCTGGAGCCTACCAGATAAATGAGGCACTGGCGAAAACATCAGGCGCGGATGTGATTCTGGTTGCATCTCAGGGCGGAGAAAGAATTATTGATATTAAGACGCGTGTTGAATGGGCGTGTACCGCGATGCGTGGGTTAAAATCGCAAATTTCCGGGATTATCATCAATAGATATATTGTGCCGGATGATGAGGAGGGGGGTATCGGGCCTTTACAGGCCACGACGCTTCGTTATCCGGTGAATACCAGACATGATCACGTGATGCAGGTGCTGAGGAACTGCGCGCTGCCCATTATAGGCTGCATTCCGGCATGTAAAGAGCTGACGCTATTGCGGGCTGTTGATGTCGCCCGCGGGCTCGACGCATCAATAATTAATCCCGGAGATATGATGACTCGCCGGATACGTGAGACTGTTTTTTGCGGCCATGCGCTTTCGCATGTCATTGACTATTATCGCCCCGGCACATTGCTGGTCACGACCGCAGATCGTCTGGATATTATTGCTTCCGTCTCGCTGGCTGCTATGGCAGGGATTGAATTTGGCGCGCTGTTATTGCTGGGCGAAACTCACTTGTCTGTCAATATGGAAAGCTTGTGCCGCAAAGCGATGAAAAGTGGCTTGCCAGTGCTGGGTATTAAAAAAGCGAGCTGGCAGCTGTCGCAAAAACTTGCGGAGATAGGGATGGGACTGCCAGTGGATGATAGCGTCAGGATCAGAAATACCAGCCATTATATCGCCGGTTATATTGACTGCGACTGGCTGGCGCGGTTGAAACATACGCCTGACCGACGCCTGCCGCTGACCCCGTCTCTCTTTCGTTATCGCATAGCAGAAATGGCCCGTCAGACGGTGCAGCGAATTATCCTGCCGGAAGGGGAAGAAATCCGCACGATTCAGGCGGCGACGATTTGCGCTGAAAGGGGGCTGGCGACCTGTATTTTACTCGGTAAACCTGAACGGGTGCGCCGGATTGCCGAGCAGTCGCGATGTAAAATAAGTAAAAGTATTATTATTATCGATCCTGACAGCATCAGGGAAAAATATCTTGACCGTCTGGTGGCGTTACGTGCAGGAAAAGGCATGGATGAGGTAAAAGCCCGGGAAAAGTTAATGGATCCCAACTATCTTGGAACGATGATGCTGGAAAATGGCGATGCCGATGGTCTGGTATCTGGTGCCGGGCATACGACCGCCATGACGCTGACGCCTCCACTGCAGATCATTAAAACTGCGCCTGGGGTGTCAGGCGTCTCTTCAGTCTTTTTTATGTTACTGCCGGATCGTGTCCTGATATACGGGGATTGTGCGGTTAATCCCTGTCCAGATGCCCAACAGCTTGCTGATATTGCCATACAATCGGCACAAACCGCCCGAATATTCGGTATTGAGCCGAGAGTGGCCATGATCTCCTGGTCCACAGGCGAGTCCGGGCAGGGAAGTAGCGTCGATAAAGTCAGGGAAGCCACGCGCATCGCCAGGCGGAAAAGCCCCGGGCTGGTGATTGATGGCCCGTTACAATATGATGCGGCGGTGGTACGAAGTGTTGCGATGGCTAAAGCGCCTTGCTCACCGGTGGCTGGCAATGCCACTGTCCTCATCTTTCCCGACTTGAATACCGGGAATACGGCTTATAAAGCAGTGCAGCGCTCGGCAGATGTCGTTGCAATGGGTCCCGTCTTACAGGGAATGCGTAAGCCAGTCAACGATCTTTCTCGCGGGGCGCTGGTGGACGATATCGTTTATACCATTGCGCTGACCGCTATTCAGGCACAACAGGTAGATAAGGTCGCCCGGGAAACGACCCTGACCGTCAGTGGCGAATGCATTCAATCGTTGTGATTGGCGCTCCGCTATTCTTCAGGTTAATTTATTTGCTGGCGAATAGCGGAAGAATTTCTGGTTTTGTTAATTGATATTGTTTAGGTGTAATGCCATATTCTTGTTTGAAAATTTTAATATAGTGAGAGATGTTTTCAAAACCTAACTCATAGGCAGTATCCGTCACAGACATTTTCTGTAAATACTCAAGGGATTTTCTTAGGCGAAGTTTTTTTATATAGTCTCTGGGCGTCAGTAAAGTGATGGTTTTAAATTTTTGACTGAATAATGACAGCGACATATCGACACTCTCGGCGATTTCAGAAATTGACATCCGATTACCCTCTGAAGAGTTCATAATACGAATCGCTTTATTTATCGGATGTTTCTGATGATGGTGAATGATTTCATGACATCCTTTTATCTTAATTAATTCATAGATGATCTCCTGGCTGGTCAGCCCGAGCAAAAAATCGATGTTAACATCCTCTTCGATGATGATTTGCTGCGTTCTGCGATGTAGCGAGCAGAGTCGGTCGGTTAACGTCTCCAGCCGGAAGGCCGAATAAGAGATCTCCTGGACCGCGTCAATTCTAAGTATGTCAGATACTTTCTGATATACCTCATCAATGATCTCATCATTAAATTCATAAACCAGGGCTTTGGTATATTCTGTCATTGACATGAATACGGTGGAATGCGGCGGCAGGAGAACAAATTGTTTATGGTTATAAACGAATCGTTCAGAGTTATTAATGCTGACTTCTTTGCTACCCTGGATAATCGTACAGAGCCGTGCTGAATCATAAGAGCGATACTCATCGCTAAAATTCTTTGGCAGGTCATAATAAAGTAAATTGACATTACTGGTTGGCAATGAAAACTGTGTTTCATCGGTTCGATTGAAGCTTTGAATTCTGAACACGATCCCTGCCTCCTGTTCCTGAAACGATATCAATCAGTATTACTGAAATACCGAAGAAATAAAACATTCCGTTAAAGAGTATAGCAGCGAATGATTAAAAGTAGCTATCATCTTCGGCGATCGTTGGCTACCTTTTTTCGCCGGATGACAGGTATGTCCGGGAATCAGTCATCGTTTTTTACATTGTCGGATAAATCAATAAAGCCGTGCCGGCATAAACTGTGAGAGATTCGATGGGGCACTGGCCCTGCGGACTTCCAGATGTACGGCCGTGTATGGTGACTCAGTGCTTGCTCTATAGCATAAACAAGGAGGGAGGATAATTTTTTGAATGCATGATAAAAACGACTGCTGGAATCAAAACCTGATGCGAACATGATATCCAGAATAGGTTTATCTGTATCACTCAGAAGCGCTCGCGCATAATTGTAATATACTGTTTAATAGTAACTTGATTTGGCTGCGTCAAAAGTAACGTTTCTGAG
This sequence comes from Raoultella sp. T31, assembly GCF_002806725.1. NCBI lineage: Bacteria > Pseudomonadati > Pseudomonadota > Gammaproteobacteria > Enterobacterales > Enterobacteriaceae > Klebsiella > Raoultella sp. T31. Next base: position 67,317 of record NZ_PIBO01000012.1, on the reverse strand, counting down.
CGTTACAGTCAGTGGTCGGATTCATCGGAATATACATTTGCGATAGCCTATTCAGAGAGAGGCATGATATGGGGGCTGTCATATCAGAATACCTAAATCATTCCTAATAGATCTTGTTGTCGAGAAAAGAATAATTTTTGTCAATTTCAAAAAGAAAATTGGCAGGGATGCGGTCACCGCATCCCTGCATTAATTCTTAGAAGAAATCAATTCGCGTATTGATACCGACGGTGCGCCCCATATTGATCTGCGCGACGGCGCTGCTGCCGTTCATATAGCCATAGGTGCGGTAACGACGATCGAACAGGTTATCGACATAAACGGAAATATTCATCCGTTCAGTCGCCTGCCAGCCCAGGCTGCTATCCAGGGTGGCGTAAGCGCCTTGCCGCAGCTGGTTGTCGCCATCGAAATAATGCGGCCCGACAAGATTGACCGCCAGTCGGGGCATCAGCGCCCCATAGCGGGTATCAATCATGCCGTTTACGCTGCTTCCTGCGCCATAACGCGGTACGAACGGCACCCGGTTACCGCGATACAGCTCACTGTCATTGGTGAATTCGGAACGGATCGCGTTGCCATTGATATCCCATGACCAGCCCGGTGCGAACCGCCATTTTGCTTCAAGCTCAACGCCGGTGGCGTCGGCTTTCCCCGCATTGCTTAAAGTTTGCATCCCGACCGGACCAGAGTAGAGCTGCATGTCTTTGGTATGGGTATAAAACGTTGCGGCTTGTAGCGTAACATCGGCGGTTTCGTAGCGAGTGCCAAGCTCATAGTTAATAGATTTCTCTGCCATGAACGGTTTGGCATCAAGACCCGCCGTAGGCACAATATTATATCCGGAAGGTTTATATCCCTGGGCTACGCGGGTATACACTCTCCAGTCTTCGGCCAGCATATAGCCTGCGGAGAGTTGCCCGAGCACCCGATCGTCATTGCTCTTACCCTGGTCGCCAAATGGGCTACCGAGCACGCTGCCGTGATATTGCGTGCTGGCCTTATCATGTGAGAAGCGAACGCCGCCACCGATATCAAAACGATCGCTTAAATGCCAGGTCAGGTCACCGTAGGCGGCCAGAGTTTCAGCGCTGGTATAGCCGGTGCTGCTTAAATAAGGCATTGTCGGCATGTCGTAAGCTGAATTTAACTTCTCGCGGGTGTTCTGCCGATACAGGCCAAACACCATATCAAAGGTACGCGCATCGCCCAGGGTTGCGGCGCGCAGCTCCTGCACATCCTGATTCCAGCGCTGGGGCATATTGACGATTAACGAACCGGAAGGGAAGGTGCGCGAATAATCCTGCTGCTGCCAGGCGCCGATCAGATTGTAAACCCAGTCAGCGGTGGTGTACTTCGCGCTCAGGGTCTGGCTGTCAGTGCAGCGCCGCATGTACGGGTCTGGTGAACCCTCGCCGAGCGACAGCTTACGGCTCTTAATATCATTCCATGCCACATAGGCATCCTGGGTGGCGCGAGTACATTCGCGTGAGGCGGAAAAACCCATCTCCCAGGGCCGATCGTCCGGCGCCAGACGCAGTTTCACATTCCCTATGCTGGCGCGGGTGCCGCCTAGATCATCGCTTCCCGTCGCGGGGTTAATCATCTCACCATCATCAACCTGGCGTAACAGAGTGACGCTACCGTACAGCAGGCCATCCTCAATGGGGCCGCTCAGGTTGAATTTGCTACGATAACTGTCGCGACTGCTGACGCCACCTTCAATATAGCCGCGAAGCGTGCTGTCCGGCTGCTGGGTGACGATGTTGATAATCCCGCCCTGAGCGCTTTTGCCGTATAACGTTCCCTGCGGGCCACGCAGCAGCTCCACGCTTTGTACATCGGTTAGCGCCTGGATGGTGTTAGTGGAAAGCTGAGGGACGCCATCGACATACAGGGTGACAGCAGGGTTATAAAAGTCCTGGGCTGAAGAGATGCCACGTAGCGTGATCGTTGAAAAAAGCATGTTGCCGCTATTTTCAATATTGAGCCCGGGCAAGACTCTGGGGAGTTTGTCGCTGGCGGTCACGCCGGCGTCGCTTAACTCCGGCGCGCTGACAACGGTAGAAGAGACATTGTTGGCTGAGGCCGAACGAGAAGATTGTTTACTGGCGGTGACCACCATCGTGCTTTCGTCCGGCTGTGAAGTTTGGGCATGGGCAATGGCAGGAAGCAAAAATCCTCCCAGAACCAGAGGATAAAACAGTGTCATTTTCATTGTTATGAGTCCCTGTAAAACGGCGAAGCGCCAAAATACCGACAATATTGAGTTGAAAATGATAACCATTTCTAATCGAGCTGCTACCCGAAACGGGTTTATTTCAACCTGTTTTGGGTAGGGTTACGCTTATTGGGCAGAATGGTGATAGCGGTCGATGGCGAGAGCCGTCAGGCGCTTTTTGTCTATCTTGCCGACGGCGGTGAGCGGCCAGTGGTTCAGGAACTCGATTTGGTCAGGGATTTTCCACGCGCTGAGCCCCATACTGGTCAACTGTTGACGTAGCTGCTGATAGTCAGATGGTGTTTGTTGCGCGATGATAAATGCGCAAATCCGCTCGCCAAGTAGCGTGTCCGGCGCGGCGACCACGGCGCAATCCTTCACTTCTTCTAAACGCATCAATGCCGATTCGACTTCCGCCGCGGCGATTTTTTCTCCGGCACGATTGATCTGCTCTTTTAGGCGCCCCTCAACGCACAGGTTTCCCGCCTCATCCAGCCTGACATTGTCACCAGTGCGGTAAAACCCCTGCGCATTAAAGGCGTGCGCGTTGTGAGCAGGAGCGCGGTAATAGCCCGAAATGGTGTAAGGGCCGCGTGTTAACAACTGCCCGATCTCGCCCGGCGCGACGTCGTTCTCGTTTTCATCAACGATTCGGATTTGATCCTCGGGAGACAACGGACGTCCCTGGCTGTGGAGAACGGTGGTTCGCGGATCGTCCAGCCGGGTAAAACAGAGCAGCCCTTCCGCCATACCGAAGACCTGTTGCAAGGTGCAGTCAAAGGTGGCGATAACCTGCTCAGCAAGCGTCGGGTCGAGCCGGGCGCCGCCCACCTGAATGACGCGCAGAGAGGAGAGATCGCTCTCTTCCCACTCCCTGGCCTGCACCCATAATTGCGCCAGTGCCGGAACCAGGGCGACGTGAGTCACTCCTTCCTGCGCGATTAAAGGCATTACCTCATCACAGCTGGCGCTGTCGGTCAGCACCACTTTTCCGCCGCAGGCAAGCGTACCCAGAATGCCGGGACAGGCCAGCGGAAAGTTATGCGCCATCGGGAGGACGGCGAGATATACGCTCTGTTGACTGATGCCGCACAGTTCAGCAGACGCGCTGAAGTTATAGCTATAGTCGGCATGTCGGCGCGGGATGAGTTTGGGCGTGCCGGTTGTGCCGCCTGAAAGCAGCAGCAACGCGGTGTCGGAAACATCAGGCTGCGGCCACGCCTGTCGCTCACCGTGAAGGGAGAAGAGTGGCGTAAAATCGTCTCCTGCGCGCTCCTCTACAACCAGAATATGACGTAAGCAGGCGTGTTTGTGCGCCATCTGTCGGGCCAGCTCTGCGTGGTTTTCCCCGTGAATAACGTAAGCGACGGGTTGAGCCAGCTCAATCAGCGCGTCGATATCCAGCGCCCGTTGGGAGGGCATCGCCAGCACGGGGATAACGCCCAGTCTTAACAAGGCGAACAGCAGGGTAACAAACGCGTTGCCGTTAGGAAGCTGCACAATCACCTGCTCCCCCGAACGCAAACCCAGTGATGACAGACCTGCGGCAAGTTCGTCGACCCGTGCATCAAGCGCGCTGTAGGTAAGTGAACCCTGTGCATCAACGACGGCAATTCGCGAGGCATAGCGGACCGCCCAGTGGCGCAACTGCTCGGCAATGGGGAAGGGATACGGTTTAATCAGAGATTCAAAAGAAGAATGCATACATCACCTTTCTAAAATGCTGGGCCGTTTTTGCAAAGCGGTCATTGCAGAAAATGCGTGGGGAAAATGGCGGACAATCTGCGTAAAAAAAGATCGGGATTGTTGAAGGGGATAGAAATGGTCACCGTCAATCACGACCGGGCCTGTAACGTGGCGCAGCCACTGATGCCAGGCATCGACCTGTTGCCAGGAGGCTTCGCGATCGTGGCTGCCGCACAATAACAGTGTGGGCGTGTGCAGGGTGGGACAGACATCGGGCGAGTCGTAGTGATAGCTCTCGGTGGCGTAAAAATCAGCGCGCAGAAGAGGAAGAAACAGCGACATTAATTCCTGGTTTTTCTGCAGTTCAGGAGAACATCCGCCAATGTCTATCAGCTCAGCGATAAAGTCAGCATCATCGCGGTGGCTGAGCTGGCGTTCAGAACGCAGATGCGGGGCATGGCACCCGGAAATAATCAGTCCTTGCGGCGCATGCCCCCGCTGTTCCAGAAGTCGGCAGGTTTCAAACGCCACCTGAGCGCCCATGCTGTGCCCGGCGAGTAAAAGCGGTGTATCAGGCGATAGCGTCTCTTCCAGTTCGTTGGCCAGCAGCTCCGCCAGTTGCATAATGCTTCTGACCAGCGCCAGATGGCGAAGGCGATCGCGCCCCGGCCAGATCACCAGGGAAAGCGCGCAGTTCGCCATTTGAGCATCTCGCCAGTGGCGAAACGCGCTACTGCTGCCACCAGCGAAAGGGCACATGACCAGATGCGCAGTATTGGCGCTCCGGGCGGGCCACAGCGGGATACACATTGTAGATTGCATCACAGCGCCTCCTTATCATCGGTGTAGAAACCGACTAAGCGGTCGTGGTGCGGCGGCGTAAGGCGTCTGATCTCCGCGCTGCCAGCCTTACGTAATATCTGCTGCCATAAACGGGATAGCGCTATCTGATGAGCACTGTGGCAGGCCGCTGGCGGATGTTCGCCCGCCAGATGGCCGCACAGCTGTTGCAGCAGCCAACTGACGCCCTCCGGCCCGGCGCTTTCGCAACAGTCACGCCAGTTCAGAGGGGCTACGCTGCGCGTCAGACCGGGTGGGTCGCGCAGGATCTCCGGCCTGCGATAGAGGCTGCGGGCGTTCTCCTGATGGTCTGCGACAAACAGGCTGGATGACCAGATGACGGGGCCGTAGCTCGCCTCCAGCGAAAGGTGGCCTTCCGGCCAGCCCAGCAGCAGACGGTGCATAATAAGACTATGCATATCCGGATCCTCAGGGTCGAGATAGCGCTGAAGCAGCAGGCAGGCTTCTCCTTCCGGCCAGCAGAGTTTCAGGCAGTGAAAATCATTAAAGCTGCCGACCACGTCGCACTCTACGGTGGCGGCATCCACGCCCAGCGCCAGCAGCAACAAATCCAGGGTCGAGTAGAGCAACTGTCGGCTGGTGGTGGCGTGGACTACCGGCGGCGCCTTCGCCAGGCAGCGCCGCAGCTGCTGCGCATCGCGAAGCCATGTGCGTCCTGCAGGCGTATGCGGATAAAACGTGTTGACCCAATAGCAGCAGCTCTGTTCCTGCGCCAGCGTTTGTAATGAACTGATGTCATCCGGATGGAGGGGATGCTCCTGAATAACGTGCACACCGCGCGTCAGAAAGTGTCTGGCAAGCTGCGTACCGGTGCCACCGGCGACGGTCGAACGCACGACAATACAGGCAATATCCGGCATCTCGGTTATCTGTTCCGGCGAGGTATACAGCGGAATGCCAAACGCATGGGCCAGCTCTCTTGAGCGGGCGCTTCCCTGCGCCAGCAGGCCAACCAGTTCCAGCCCCTCCGGGGGCTGCATAAAGGCATTCAGGTACATTTCGCCAAATTTGGCGCCCACAATCAGTACGCGTTGTTTTGGGGAGGCAGACGGCATCATAACGTGTTCTCCGGTTGCGTTGAGGTGGCGCCAAGCCAGCGCGTAATGTGTTGCGCACAAGCCTGAACGTGGGGAGGCTCCAGCATGATTTGCCAGTGGCTGGCTTCAATCACATAGTCGTCAGCGTTGTTTATCCAGCTCTGCCATTCGGTTTCTGCCGGCGTCCAGCGCGCGGGTCTCCCGGCGGCATAGACCATGAGACAGGGGATCGGAACGCTTTCGCCTGGCGTATGCTCAACCAGCAAACGCAGCAGATGCGCGATGTTGTCGAGCCACGCTTCTGCCGCTTGCTGCGTCAGGTTTGGCGACACCATACCGGCCGTCTTAGCGAGGCTGATAAAGTCGGCCAGCTGGCTGTCGGGCGCCTGTTGGTCGAAATGTTCCGCCAGCGCCAGAGGCGTTTGTCCTGCAGCTAACAGGCGCAGCAGGGCTGTCCGGTTTTGGCAACAGAAATCCTGTCGACACACGGGATCGATTAACGCGATCCGAACCGGCTCGCCCCTGGCGTACAGGCGCTGTGCGGCGCCCGCCGCAAGAAAAGCGCCGTACGACCAACCCGCCAGCACGTAAGGGCCGTGAGTCTGCTGGCGACGGATGCACCCGACATACTCATCGATCATCTGGTCGAGCGTGGCAAAACGCTGCGGCGATTTTGCTTGCAGGCCGAAAACGCGCATATTCAGCGCGCTGGCGAGCGGCAGCCAGGCGCTGATATCGCCGTCCGAAGCGTGAAAGACAAACAGGGTTTCGTCGCCATCGCCCTGGCAAATGGGGATCGGGTTGTCCTCTCCTGACGTAGCCGCCTGTAGATGGGCGCAGAAGTCGCTCAGCGTCGAATGGCTGAACAGATCCTGAAGGTTGGCCCTCGCAATCCCTCTTTGGTTCAACTGCGCCACCATCCTTGTCGCCATCAGACTGTCGCCTCCCGACTCGAAAAAGTCGTGATGTCTTGCCACAGGGCGAGACAGCAGCGATTGCCAGAGTTCAGCCACCTGTTTTTCCAGCGCCGGGTTCCCCCCGGCAGCTGGCATGGGTTCAGCAGGTTCAACCAGCGCATCAGATGGAGCATGCAGCGGCGCAAACAGCGTTTCTCTTTGCCGGATCTGTAAAACGGGCAGACCGCTGCCAAAACGCTGCTGTAAATCGCGGCGCACGGCTTCTTTGTCCGGGCGATTTACACCGGGTGAACGGGCCACCAGCAGATGCTGGCGCAGCGGTGACGACTCCTGCGCGGGCCACGCCAGCTCGTTGGCAAACCCGGCCTGAACAAGAACCTCCTGCCACGCCGCAAGGGTGAGCATCGGCTTCTCATCCCGGCGGCGGAAATCGCGGTATTCGCTTAATCCCTCAATAAAGCCCACGCTCGCCAGCTGGAATACACTGTTTCGCTCCGTCGCCTCAACGATCAGTAAGCGTCCGCCGGCTTTCAGCAACAGTTTTAATCGGCGCAACGTCTGGACGACATGGCTGGCGTCGTGGAGCACATTGACGGCAATGATCAGGTCGTAACCCGCCTCCGGGTGGGCGCTGAAATTCAGCGGCTGGTTGATATCGAACAATGCGTAAGTGACGCGTGATTGATCGTGGAAACGGCCTCTGGCATCGTTGAGGAATTGCGCAGAGACGTCAGTAAAGTGGTACGACTGCCGCGTGTTCCGCGTGGCTTCCAGCACCGGTGCGGCAGTGGCCGCGGTTCCGGCGCCAACCTCCAGAATCCGTTCTGCGCCGCACAAGGCGGCAATCTGCGCGGTGTAGCGATTCAGACAGGCGCTGGCAGGGTTGTCCCGATACAGTGCGTCAGTGACGCGCAGCGACTCGTTGAACAGCAATTCCAGCGGAGAACAGCGCCCGGAGAAGAGATCGTCGTGCCGGGCGATGCAGGTGTCCAGATACTGCGCCAGCGCCTGGCTCCATTGGCTTTGCGGGCATGCCTGCTGAGGCTCAGGAATCTCGCTGAGCGGAATATGGCAGCGCCAGCTTTCACCTTCGCGGATTAACCATTCTCTTTCCGTCAGACACTGTAGCCACTGGCGCAGCAGGCGCTGGTGAGACGCTTGCGCGGACAGCGCCTCTGCTATCCCGGTAAAGCGATGGGCGATCTCCGGCGTGGTGAACAAGCCGTGGCGATTTAGCGTGGCCGCAATACCCTGCAGCGCACGCGCTTCCAGCCAGCGCCAGGTCGCCTCCAGCTCATCAAGTTGCGCCTGCTCAGGCAACGGCAGCGCCAGCCGGGCGAGATCGTGCCCGTCAGAAACGGCGGTTAAGCGCGGCGGATTGTCGGCCATCACAATATCCAGCGTTAACGCGCCTGTATCGCTTATTTCCGCCCTGGCCTGTTGGATGTGCGGATATTCGAGCGTCGCCTGCTCAATATCCCGCAGATCGTAGTCGGCCTGCGCGCTCAGCGGCCAGCGTCGGCGGGGAATATGCCCGGCGATGCCACTGGTGCTAGTCTTCAGGCTTTCAGGGCTGGTCATGACGGCCTGCAGAATGGCGCAGTAGTCATTGAACATCGCTTCAGCAGCGCCTGGCTCCAGTACGTTGTCCATGCAGTACCAGCTAAACATCAACTCGTCGTCGCTCTCCATGACCTGATGATCCAGCCAGACCTGCGGCGTTTGGGTGAACACATAGCAGGGTTCGCCAAACAGATGGCTCATTGCCCGATCGATAGTCATCCCTTCCAGCGTCATCCCCAGCATACTGGTAAACACTACCGGCATCAGCGGTTGACGTTGTGACCCGCGCAGGCGACCCAGCTCACGGATCACCTCAACACCGTTCATTTCACTGTGTTCCATGTTTTGCCAGAGGCGCCGTTGGGTCTGTTGCATTTGCTCCTGCAGCGTCACCGGTATTGAGAAGTTGAAATCGACCAGCGTGACGGAGGTAAAATCACCAATCAACTGGTTGATTTGCGGATGGATCGGCTGGCGATTGAAGAAGGTCAGGTTTAGCGTAAAGGCCGGGGTGCGACTCCAGCGTTCAAGGGTGGTGGCAAACAGCGTGAGCAGCGCGGCAGACGGCGTGACGCCTTGCTGCTGCCAGCGCTGTTTTACTGCCTGCCATTCTTTCTTGCCGATCGTCGATTTGAAGGTGGTGAAGCGTGGCGTTTCCGGGGCTGTTTCAACCACCGGGAGCTCGGGCGCTAAGGGCAATTGCGGCAGTTTTTCCTGCCAGTAGTCCCAGGCATCGTGCCATGCCGGGGTCTGTCGACGCGCCTGTTCAGCCATCACATAATCACGGAAGGTAATAGCGAGCGGCGCCAGCGTTTCGCCGCGCCAGGCCTGCGCCAGGTCGTCCATCATGACTTTAAAACTCTGCACATCGAACTGCAAAAGGTCGAGGTTCATGTGCAGGCGGTAGTGGCAATCGTCGATTTCGCTGACCGCCAGCTCAAAGAGAGGCCACTGGTCGGCAGGCAAAACGCGATAGCTCAGTTCATGCCGCCGTTTTTCCAGCGCTATGCGCTGTTCTGTCGGGGAAAGCGTGCGCAGATCATCACGGGCGATGCGATATTCCGGCGTTGTCGCCAGGATTCGCTGCTGCCCGTCGGCATCCACCACCATGCGCAACATATCGTGACGGGCAATGAGTTGGTTCCAGGCTTTCTCCAGCACGGTGAGATCGAACTCATCGTGGCGTTTGTCCCACTCAAACAGGACGTGGCAGGCAACGCCACCATAGCCAATGAGATGTGTGCGCCCCAGCCAGTAGGCGTGCTGAATGGGTGTCAGCGGGAAGGGCATATAACGCTCACTGGCATCGTGCCGCAATACTTCCGGCAGCGAAGCGCCAGGCGTCGCCTCGGGCTTACCGCAGATAAGCTGCGCGAGGCCATGAGGCGACAGATCCTGCCATGCCCGTTCCGCATTGATGCGTACGCCCAGGTAGTGCTGAATATCGCTACTGAGTTCAAGGAAGAGCAGCGAGTCCATGCCCAGTTGCAACAGATCCTGGTTAGGGAGCAATGACGCCGGATCGTTTAGTCGTAGCTGAACCGCAATCCGCTTTTTCAGCCATGCCATCACCGCCGTTTCATCGCTCAGGCTGCCGTTAAAGGCGTTGTCATCAGCAGGAGGGATGACGGGCGTCGCGGTTTTTCCCGTAGCACCGACGTTAAACAGAGCCTGTTGTAACGGGGGCATTTTGTCGATGAAAACGCGCATCGCCAGCCGCCACGGAGTACCGCGCATCACCGCCTGTTCCAGGTGCCAGCAGCCTTCAGCATCGCTTAACGCACCCATGCCACGGCTGGCGAGCGCCGCCAACATTTCCGGCGTGGCCGCCCGACCGCTTTCCCCCCATGCGCCCCAGGCGACAGAGAGCGTTTTCGGCGCATCAAGGGTGGAAAACTGTTGGGCCAGCCCGTCGAGATAACCGCAGGCCAGCGCATGGGCGCCTTGACCCGAGGCGCCGAGGGTGGCGGCAGCGGAGGAGTAGAGAATAAGATAACGTCCGCCGTGGTTGCGCAGGGTTTGCAATAGCTGGGTTGCCGCCTGCGCTTTTACCGCGAAAACGGCGGCCAGCGGGGGGTGATCAAGCTCCTGCAAGGGGGCATCAGCCAATACGCCAGCGGCATGAATCGCCCCGGCAATGCCGCCGTTGGCCGCCAGTTCGTCAAGAACCGTGGCCAGTTGTCCGGCATCGCCCACATCACAACGGCAGACGCGGGTCTGCTCACCCTCAATGTCGCGTAGCCATGATTCATCCACGCGCGGCGCCAGCAGGGCGATGTGTCGCGCCCCTTTTTCTCTGAGCCAGTTCACGGCAAGACGGCCTAATCCGCCAAACGCTCCCGTGACCAGATGCCAGCGGTTATCGCCAGCAAACACGTTTGCCGGTAATTCGGCGGCGCATCCCGTATTGGGCGCCAGTGAAGGGAGCCAGAGGGTATTACCCCGCGCGGCGAGCCAGCGCTGAGAGAGGGAGACGGCGCTCAACCCTCGATGCAGCGTTTCTCCCGGGGTGTTTTCGGCGAGATCGATGGCGGCAATCAACCGTTCTGGCTGTTCGTTGGCCGCGACACGAAGCAAGGCCCATAGAGCATGATGGGAGGCAGAAAGCGCCTCATTTTCCTCGACTCGCCACGCGCGGTGAGTGACCACAATCAAACCGGCTGTGCTGGCGGTAAGTGCCTCCATCACTTTCTCCGCTAAGGCCAGAGTATCCTCGCTCTCCTCAACAACCATCAGGAGCAAAGAGGCTTGCGGATCGTGGATGATGCCGTATTGCGCCAGCTTGTCGCCGCGCGCAAGCGTATTGGCGCTGAAGCTGAAGGTAAGAGGATGGTCAACGCTGGCGACGTTGCAGGGCGTCCAGCGCCATTGATAATGCGTTTGCGGGGCAGGAAGAGGCGCGGCGGGTGAAAGCGGCAGCCACTCGCCATCAGGACGACGGGCTTCAACGCGCATCTGACCGCGGGAAAACGCGTTGTTTTGCCAGCTTAAACGAACGTCCCCCAGCCATTCCGGGGCGGTGACGAGGGGCGGTTCCCCGGGAAAATCATCGCCATGACGCTGTGAGAGCCGGCGCCAGGCCTCCTGCCAGCGGGCGTTAAACCGCTCAGGCTGACCAGCACAATCAGACCAGTCGGCGAGGTAGTCAGCGCTATCCGTCAACGCCTGTCCCAACACCGGGTCTGATGGCGCGCTGCCTGAGGTTGCACAAACCGCCTGACCCGGCAGCGTGGCAAGAATGATATGTTCGCTCATCCCGGCGGTTGGGCTGCCATCCTGCGGTAGCCACGCCACTTTGCTGAATCCGGCCCGGCGACACTGTTGTTGCCACCGATCGGTGGTGAGGAATAACTCACCTTCGCGGGCGCCGATATCCTGTAGCGGGAGGACCAGCGGACCGAAAACGAAATCAAACAGACGCATTGGCTGGGTGATTTCGCGCATCAGCAGGCGTCCGCCCGGTTTGAGCAGGGGGCGCAGATTGTCGAGCGTGTGGCCAATATGGCGCGTGGCATGAATCACGTTCGCCGCCACGATAAGATCGTAAGACTGCGCCTGGAAACCCTGAGATTGGGCCTCTTTTTCGAGATCCAGCTCGTTGTAATGCACAAAGTCATAGTCGGCGAATTTCTGCTGCGCGCGGCGGGTGAACAGCGCGGAGATATCGGTGAAATGGTACTCCAGCGCTGGAACGCCTCTGAGTTCCGGCAGTAGCCATGCGGTGGTCCCGCCAGTTCCGCCGCCGACTTCAAGAATGCGCAATGGCTGGCGGGGCTGACGCGTCTGGAGGATACCGCGTAATACCCCAGCGGCGATTTGGTTGAAATAGCGGCCAAAGCTGAACTCCTGGTACAACACCTCCACGCCGTCGGAGGCGCTTTGCGGGAAGATAATCGCCACCGGTTCTTCCGCGCCGCTCATCATTTCATATAACCGATCGCCGGCACGGGCGATGGTATCGGGAATGGCCTGAAAACCTTCACAATAACTGGCAAGTTCCGTCAGCAGTGATTCCCGCTGTTGATGCTCTATGGGACGGGCGCGGGTGTAACGTCCGTCGACGCAGCGGTAATCGCCGTCGACCACGCAGTTATTGAGCAGGCGCTGGAGTAGCTGCTGGTAGCGGGGCAGCAGACGTCCACGGCGTATAATGGTCATGGCGTCCACGCCGTGCTCAATGGCATCGCCGGTACAGCGTTGAACCAGCCGATCGACGTAGATGGCGTGCAGTCGCGTGGCGCACTGTTTAAGCGCTTCCAGACGGGGGAGATCGAGCGCTGTCGCGGCGCGACTCGCCACCGCCAGCCCGGCGGACAGCGCTGCGTCGGCAGGCTCGCAGCCCGGGGAGGCACGATCTTTCCAGTAACGCTCGGTATCAAACGGATAGCAGGGGGCAGCGATACGTTGTCCATCGCCCGCCAGCAGGTCGGCCCACGGTAAGGCGACGCCGGCCGCGTAAAGCTGGAGCAGGGCCTGATTGAGGACATCGCTCGCCTCTTTGCTACGTCGGGCGCTGGCTATCCAGTATGCGTTATCGCGATATTCGCGCTGCCCGCAAGCAACCAGCTGGGCATCAGGCCCTGTCTCAAGAAAAATGCGGGCGCCGAGTTCATGCGCCACCTGAATACTCTGGATAAAACGTACCGGCTGGCGCATGTGTCGACGCCAGTAGTCCGCCTGATTGAGCGTTGACTCATCGATGACGTCGGCGATGAGCGTGGAGATAAGCGGTATTTGTCCCGGCTCAGCGAGCAGCCCCGCGCAGGCTTCCTGAAAGCGGTCGAGTATGGGTTCCAGTAAAGCGGAGTGCGCGGCGCCGGTTACGCTCAGACGACGATAGTTGATGTCATGCTGAGAAAGTGCGGCGCAAAATTCCGCGAGACGGGCTTCCGGCCCGGAAAATACCGTATGTTGCGTGCCATTGTTGGCGGCGAGATCCAGCTCAAAGCGGCGTGCCAGCGGCATTAGCGTGTCTTCGTTTGCAAATACCGCCACCATGGCGCCGCTCGCGCACTGCTGCATGAGCGCGCCGCGGCGACAAACCAGTGGCATGACCTGTTCAATCGTATAGTGTCCGCAGACGACGGCAGCGGCAAATTCACCGACGGAATGACCCATAGCGAAGTCTGGTTTTAGCCCTTCAGCGCGCCAGTGCGCCGCCATTGCGATTTCAAACGCGACAATCGCCGGCTGGGCCCAGGCCATATTGTCCAGCTGCGTCGAGTCGGGGTTAAACATCGCTTCCCGCAGTGATGGCGTGAGCATTTCGCTACAGGCGGAAAAACAGCGATCCAGCGTGTCGGCAAACGCCGTCGAATGTCGGTACATTGCCTGACCCATCGTGCGCCAGTGCGAACCCTGCCCGGTAAACAGCCATGTCTGCTTACCGCTGGCGCCGTGGCCGCTGTAAACAGGCGGCCCCGATTTATCAGTAGCCCAGGCACTGAGCGCAGCGGCGGTTTCACGGTTTAATGGCACCGCCAGGCGGAAGGGAAGATCGAGACGGCGCGCGTGCATGGCCGTAAAGGCCAGATTGTTGGCATCTGCATTTTGCGCCAGCGCCCTGGCATAATTGGTCGCCAGTTGCCGCAGCGCGCTGTCGCTGGCGGCGCTGAGTAGTAGCGCGGTGCTCTTTCTGTCGCCATCGGCATTGGGGAGGCGCGTTTTGAGCGCATCGGGCAGCGAGGCGACGATCATATGGCAGTTGGTGCCACCAATACCAAAGGAGGAGACGCCCGCATAGCGTATTTCGTCCTGCCACGCCTGCGCCGACACCGGTATGGTAAAGGGGCTCTCTTCAAGCTTAAGCGCCGGGTTGGGCGCGTGAAAATGCAGCATTGGCGGAATTTGGCCGCGGCTTACCGCCAGAACGGTTTTCAGCAATCCGGCAATACCCGCTGCGGTATCCAGGTGGCCCATGTTACTTTTCACGGAACCCAGCGCACAGCGTTGCTCTTGCGGACGTGGCGCGTAGACGTTGCGTAGCGCTTCAATTTCAATCGCGTCGCCCAGCGGTGTGCCGGTGCCGTGCGTTTCAATGTAACCGATCTGCCTGTCGTCGATGGCCGCCAGCATTAACGCCTCTTCGATGACCGCCTGCTGTCCTGCGACGGAAGGGGCGGTATAACCGACCTTTCTGTTGCCGTCGTTGTTAACCGCGCTGGAGAGGATCACCGAGATAATCGGATCGCCTGACAGCAGCGCATCTCTCAGGCGACGCAAAACCACGCAACCCAGACCGTTACCGGCCCATGTACCTTCCGCTGAGGCGTCAAAAGGACGACAGTGACCATCGGGAGAAAAAATCATCCCGGGCTGGTAGCGGTAGCCCGCCTGCTGGGGAAAAGAGAGCGCCACGCCGCCGGCAACCGCCATATCGGATTCACCTGCGCGCAGGCTTTCGCAAGCCAGATGCACGGCAACCAGCGAACTGGAGCAGGCGGTCTGTACTGAGAGTGCCGGACCGTGCAAATTGAGTTTGTAGGCGGCGCGGGTGGCAATATAGTCCTTGTCATTGCCCATCAGAGATTGCAGGCCCTTTACCTGCGCGACTTCAGTCACGTTCAGCGCCTCACGACCGGGATAGGTACTCATCCGGGAAGAGGCGAAAACACCGGTCTTATGCGGGACGGCGCCGGGGGCATAACCGGCATGCTCCAGCGCATGCCAGACCGCCTGTAAAAACAGGCGCTGCTGCGGGTCCATCGATTCCGCTTCCTGTCGTGAATAGCCAAACAGAGTGGCGTCGAAGCAATCGGCATTTTCTAAAACCGTACCGATATTGACGTAATGAGGATCGTCAACGGTGGCGGCTTCCAGACCGACGGCCAGAAGCTCTTCGCGCGCAAAGCGTCGGCTGCATTCACGACCTTCCAGCAGGTTTTTCCAGAACGTTTCGCCATCCGGCGATTCAGGAAAATGGCAGGCATAGCCGATAACCGCGACAGGTTCGCAGTCCGGGAAGTGTTGAGCGATCGATGCATCAATGGAATCTGCTGTCGGCGCAGAAGAGAAGCGCAAGTTATCCATAATCGGTCCCGTTTCCTAAGATTCACAAAGTCAATGGAACGCCATGCATGCACGATAGCGTTCCGGGGAAAATCAGTTTGCTTCGCGCTATATCCGTCGCTGACGACGGCGAACAGGGCGAGGGCGTTGGGTTTTCTCCACCGAGGCGATGCCGGTCAGATAATCAGCCAGGGCGGCAGGAGAAGGGTGGGTGAAGAGATCCAGCAACGTCAGGGTGGAAAATTCGTGACGCTGTAATAAAACGTGCAGTTGCACCAGATTCAGCGACGTTGCGCCCGCCTCAAAGAAGTTTTCAACTGGTGTGACAGGCACGCCAACCACTTCGCGGAAGGCGTCGCAAATCAGGCTGACCGTGCGCTCGTCCGCCGCACCGTGTGGCTGAGCGTGCTCAGGGCATACGCGCTGTGGGCGCTCTGCGCGTTGCCCCGCGTGCTCAGCGGGGGGCACCAGCGCGGCAAGCGGCCGTTGCCAGGCGCTTTCATCCTCGGCCATCCGGTTGAGCAATGCGCAATACTGTTCAAACTGGCGTTCCACCTGGCCCGAAGGAAACAGGGCAGCGACAAAATCCCAGTTGAAGCGCAGTTCGCCTTCGGACTCATAAACCTGGTGATCGAGCCAGACCTGCGGCGTCTGGGAAATACCCCAGACTGGCTTGAGCAGATTGCGCCGGGCAAGGAAGTTATCCTGTTCAAAGCCCAGCGCGCTGGTAAAGACGACGGGCATCGAAACGGCGGGCACGTTTTGCCGCTGCGCCAGTTGACGCATTACGCGGATTGCCGACACATCGCGGTGGCTGAGGTTTTGGCTCAGTTGCTGCTGCAGTAACTGCGCGCTGTGCAACCAGCTCTCGCCGGGATGCCAGCTCAGCAGCATCAGCGAGGTGAAATCGCCGAGGATCTGGTTGATTTGCGGGTGCAGTGGTCGTCTGTCGAAAAGCGTAAGGTTAAGCGTGAAGTCAGGCTGCGCACTCCATGCAGAGAGAACCGTTGACCATACGGACAACAGCACGGCCGATGGGGTGAGGTGTGCGTCAGCCGTCCGTTTTTTCAGACGACGCCAGCGCGCACTGTCCATGGCACCGTTCAGGCGAGTGAAGCGCGGCGCCTCAACCTCCTGAGGCAAGCAGCGCAGCGGCAACGCAGGCGCCGGAGGAATATCATCAAGCCGCGCCTGCCACCAGGCCAGAGAATCTGGATTGGGCGACTGTAGCGAGGGTTGTTGCAGATAATCCCTGAAAGTGACGGGCAGCGGCGGAAGCAACTGTTGCGGGTAGCGATAGCCGTGTTCCAGCTCCGCCAACAGGATCTGCATGCTCAGCCCGTCCAGCAGCAGGTTATCCAGACATAGCCACAGGCGGGCGGGCATCCCGTCCACAAATCCGGCCTGGAGATCGAATACCGGCCAGACTTCGGGATTGAGTACCTGATGCGCCAGTTTTTCCCGTACCCGCAACGCCTCTTCAGGCGTATGGAAGGTGTGCGTGGGTATTACCCAAGGGGGCGTCTGTGCGAGAACCTGCTGTTGACCATCACGCACAACGGCGCGCAGCATATCGTGGCGGGCGATTAATCGGTTCCAGACCGCCTCCAGCCGGGTGATGTCCAGTTCGGCAATTTCAAATTCAACAAAGAAGTGAGAGCCGACGCCGCCCAGGGCAAAGCCCGGCTGACGCCCCACCAGGTAAGCCTGCTGCACGTCGGTAAGCGCAAAGGGCTGGTAGCGTTCTTCAGGGGAGCGGACAAATTGTTGTTCGACAGGAACGTCGATTTTACGCAGCGTGGCGGCAAAATCTGCCAGTCGGGGCTGATTAAACAGGTCGCTTAATTGCGCTTCGTAACCTGCCTGACGGAGTTGCCCGGTCAGACGGGTAGCCAGCAAACTATCGCCGCCTTGTTGGAAGAAGTCGGTCTCTCTGGTGACGGGGCCAGTCGATAAGAGTTGTTGCCAGAGGGTGGCAACCTGTTTTTCAATGTCGCCCCGAGGTAAATCCGCCTCGGCCCGGTTTTCCGCTTCCGGGGTATGACGCTGCTTCAGCGCCTGATAGTCAATTTTCCCGTTAGCCGTCAGCGGTAGGGCATCGAGGAAGACAATTCGTTGCGGCACCATCCACCCCGGCAAGCGTTCGGCGAGGGCGGCCTGAAGTTTACGAGGATCGCGACGCACCTGGCTATCAGGACATTGCACGAGGAAGCGTTGCAACCCCGCGACCTCATCGCCATGCTGGCAGTTGAAAGCGGCGGCGGTAAATAATGCCGCCCAGTCGGCGCTGTTATGCAGCAAAGCCTCCGGCTGCCCATCGGTTAACAGGAGCGTGCTGAGCAGGGCAGACGGCGTTAACTGACGAAACTCCATCACGTAGAGCAGTGCGCCGGGGGCGGCAAGCTGTTGTAATGTTGCCAGGAGAGCGGGGTCTTCTGGCAACAGACGATGCAGAGCGTTGTTAAGCCAGATAATGTCCGCCGAGTGGGCGTGCGCCGCCAGCGTGTCTGTATTCCAGGGGAGCAGCCGGGCATCGGACCAGGGAGAAAGCCTCTGCCGGGCGTTCAGCAGCATCTCCTGGCTATGCTCAAGCCCGACATACTCAATCTGTTCAGCATTAAGCTGTGTTAACAGCGATTCTGCGGCGCGGCCAGTGCGGGTTCCCACCTCAAGCAGGCGTACCGGGCGCTGTAAACGTGGCGCAAGCCGTTGGCAAATTGTCGCCAGTTCCTGAATATACCGGGCGCTGGCCGGATGGTCGAAGGCCAGATTTTCCGGCGACCACCGGGCATCGTTCAGTAATGACAGTTCGTCGCGGGCGCCGCGAAGAATTTGCGCTAAGGTGACATCATGCCCGCTGAAATGCGGGTGTTCATCCTCGCGTTCTTCATGAGCGCAGACTTGATACCCTTCAGCTACGGGCTTCAGGCGCTGTTGCGTAACGAGAAATGCTAACCAGCGCTCCACCACGGCCTGCCAGCGTGGCTGGATAGCGAGTGCGTTCATCAGGGAGAGTGGATCGGCGCCAGGGGTTTGACCCGGTTTCAGTTTTAACAGCCGATGCTGAAGGAAATCGGCGACCTGTTCGGCGGATATCTCTGGCGAGAGCGTGCAGCAGGGCAATGCGCCCGCAAGCGCGTGCCATGCCTGCGGTAGTGCCGGGTCTCGATGATGGGTAACGCAAAAATCCTCGTCTTGAGGAACAACATATGCCACCAGCGTCTTTTCTTTTTCGCCAACCGCCACCACGGTTGATTGTTTCACGCCCGTCAGCTGGCTGAGCGCGTTTTCTATTTCGCCCAGCTCGATGCGATATCCTCCGACTTTGACCTGCTTGTCACGACGACCGAGGAACTCTACTGTGCCGTCTGGCCAGTAGCAGCCGAGATCGCCGGTGCGATACCAGCGCTCGCCGGAGAGCGTCAAAAATTGCTGCTCGCTGCGCAGGGGATCGTTGAAATAGCCTTCCGCGACCCCGATGCCGCCAATCCATAATTCACCTGACACCCAGTCAGGGCAGTCCCGGTTCTGTTCATCCACCACCCGGTAGCGTTGGTTGGTTAGAGGAAAACCGTAAGGGATGGCACGCCAGTGGTCAGGGACCTGCTTAACCTCGCAGACGTTAGACCAGATCGACGCCTCGGTGGCGCCGCCCATGGCGATAAATTGTCCTTGCGGCCGGAAGGCCCGATAACGGGCGGGGAGCGCAAGACCGATCCAGTCGCCGGAAAGCATCACCGCGCGCAGATTTTCCGGCGTGGCGTCGGAGAAACCTTCACACCAGGTCAGCAGCATATCGAACAGCGCCGGGACGCTGTTCCAGAGCGTGACATGATGGCGTTGGATTAGCTCACACCATGCGTGAGGATCGCGCCGTTGATTTTCCATCACCATAACCAGCGCGCCACCGGCGCTCAGCACGCCAAAAATGTCGTAAACCGATAAGTCAAAATGCAGGGCGGACAGCGCCAGCATCCTGTCTCCGGGGCCAACCTGATAGCGGGTATTGATGTCGCAACAGGTGTTGAGCGCTCCCCGGTGCGAAATGACTACGCCTTTCGGCGTGCCGGTAGAACCGGAGGTGTAGATAATGTAGGCCGGTTGCGTGGAGGCGCGTGCCACCGGGTTGGCGATCGGCTTCGCCTCAATGGCCTGCTGCCAGGCAAGGACGGGTATCGCGTCTGACCAGACGCCGGCGTCGTGCTGGCAAATGAGCACCAGCCGGACGCTGGCGTCAGCGTAGATTTTCTCGCGCCGGGCGGCGGGCTGGTCCAGCGAAACCGGAACGTAAACCGCACCGGCCAGCAGGACGGCCAGAACGGCAACAAGTTGTCCCGCGCCTTTCGACATCGTGATAGCCACATTGTCGCCGGGCTGAACCCCGCACTCAATTAACCTGCCCGCGCAACGGTGGGCGTAGTCTGTCAGCTCACGATAACTCCACTGATAACGCATGTCCGTCACCGCCAGCGCCTGCGGCTGTTGCAGAGCGATACGGAAAATGCCTTCATGCAGCAAGCCTTTGGGAATGGGGCCGTCGGTGGAGTTGGCCCGTTCGCGTATCGCGCGCTGGCTGGCGGGCATCATATCGGCGAACGGCTTTTGCCAGGCGGTTTCGTCATCGCAGAGCTGGTTAATCAGCTGGCAGTAGGCGTCGAACAACGTCTCGACTAAGGCCGGAGGGAACAGCGCGTCGTTGCTGTCCCATTGCAGCCAGACCTCGCCTTGATGCTCGAACGCCAGATGATCTATCCAGACCTGCGGCGTTTGCGAGATGCCCCATTCAGGCTCGCCCAACGGTGACTCTGCGCGACTGCTGTAGAGGGAACGCCCCAGATTGCTGGTAAATACCACCGGGGCGCCGTGGGGGTAGCGCTGCTGGCGTTTGAGTTCACGGAGCAGTTCGACGCCGGACCAGTGGCGATGCTCCCAGTCTTCAGTAAACGTCAGCTGGTTTTTCCGCGCCAGGTTGCTGACGGTATCGCCGTCGCAGGCGGTATCCAGCAAAAGAATATTGGTGAAGTCGGCAAGCATTGCGTCAACCGCCGGGTGCAGCGGCTGGCGGTCGAATAAGGTGATGTTAAGCAGCAGACGCGTCAGGCCGCCCCAGCGAGCCAGAATGGCGGAAAAACAGGTCGCCAGTGCCATTGTCGGCGTGACGCCATATTCGCCAGCCCGTTGGCTAAAGACGTGCCAACGTTTTGCCGGGACAATCATGCGGCGCCGGGTATTACGGACTTCACGTAGCGTGGCGGGCTCGCAGGCCAGCGGCAAGACAGGCGCGGGAGGAAGCGTCGGTGCTTTCGCCAGCCAGTAGGCGCGCGCTTCGTCACTCAGCGGTTGATTGCTCTTCTGCTGGTGCAGTAAATACGAGCGGAAATCATAGCCGGTGTCGATAGCCGATAGCGATTCTCCGGCCAGCAGTGCATTGAGTTCATCGAAGAAAAGCGTAAAGCTGGAGGCATCCATAATCAACAGGTCAATATTGACATGGAGGCGGTGGCGATTGTCCGGTAAGAGCGTTAGCTGAAAATCAAACGTTTCGCCGATCTCCACGCGTAAAAGACGGTGGCTCAGGCGCTGGCGTAGCGCTTGCAGATAGGCCTCGCGGCTTTCAGCATCATTATGGCGTAAATCATGAAGGGTGACGCCGTTCCAGTAAGGTTGCGGCAACCAGACCTGCTGCCCGTCGGAGCGAAAGGCGATATGCAGCATCGGGTGGCGTTGCAGCAAGGTCGTGATGGCCTGCTCCAGCTGCGACGCCGTCAGACAATGGCCTGCAAACTCCTGATACAGGTGGCACCCGACGCCGCCAAGCGTCTGTCCCGGCATACGGCCCGTCAGGTAGGCGTGCTGTACCGGCGTCAGAGGGAAGGGGGTACTTTCAGCCATCTTCGGCCAGGCGGTTTCGTCCGGCGGTGTTTCGTCGTCCGGTTTTTCAACACTACGGCTGCGCATTAACTGGCGCCATGCGGCCAGCGTGGGGGCGGCATACAGTTCGCGAAGGGTAAGGCGATAGCCTTTTTTACGGAACCAGTGTAACCACCTCATCAACCTGATTGAATCCAGGCCTGCCTGGATCAGATTGCTCTCTTCATGTAACTGCTGCGGCGTTAAATTCAGCTCCTGCATGAGCCGCTCGCGTAATTGTTGGTAATCAGCCGTGTGGCGGTTGCCCGGTAACAGCGAATCCTGAGAGGGTGCGCCAGAAATCATTCTTCCTCCTGATGGCACGTCTTACCAAAAAGCATTGTCTACATGAGAATAATAATTATTAACAATTGAGTGCTACCCGAAACGGGTTTATTTATGCCCGTTTCGGGTTGGCGGCAGGCAGAAAGCGCAGAGGTCCGGATGGGATATCCGGGCCTCTGTCAGGGAGGAATTGATGAGGAGACAACCCCGATTACATCACGCGTTTAAAGGTCGAAGGGGTAACACCAAACTGTTTCTGGAAGGCGGCAGAGAAATGGCTGGCGTTGGCATAGCCCAGATCGGCTGCCACGGTCATGACCGAGGTATTGCCATTGGCCAGGCGTCTTCTGGCTTCCTGCATGCGTTCTGCCTGAAACAGACCATAGACGCTGTTGTTGAACAGAACGCGGAACCCCCGCTTAATTTTGAGCACGCTCAGACCGGACTCTCTGGCCAGCTCTGCGACACCCGGTGCTTGCGTCAGGTCTGCCAGCAGCAGATCCTTCGCCCGCAGCAGTTTCTGGCGTTCCATTGGGTTGAAGTGGCAGGAAAGGCAACCGGTGTCTTCGCGATGTTCATCCAGCACCAGACTGAGCATCACCAGACTTTGTCCCTGTAGCCAAAGCGTCGACGGCTTTTGTTCATGACTGAAGCCGCTGTGCATCCGCATCAGCGCGTGACGCAAGGCTTGAGCCGTTAAGTGGGTTTCAGCATTACAACGCTGCTGCTGACAGCAGCAGTGGGAGTCGATCTTCTTCTTAATGACCGCGCTAATATCCGGCACCCACAGCGCGAGGGTTTCAGGGCTGAAGGAGAGCGTAATGCTCTCGAAGCGGCCACAATAGGAGGCGCTACCGCGGCAGCCGGGCGTATGGGTAATGTAATGGCGATTACGCGCAAGCTCCCAGTCGGTATGGCGTCTGAGACCCTGGATAGCAAAGTGAGATGTGCCTTCCAGAATGCACGAGAAGTTAATCCTGCCCAGATCGTCATGTAGCTGCAACGTCTCAGGCCGCGCAAAATTCCCCCTCCAGAGCAAAATATCCATCCCTTCCTGCAACGAACAGCGTAGCAATTCACACTGGGCAGGAATATTGCCATCCTTTACGGGTTTCCCGACTACCAACTGATGAATAGAGATTTCAGATTGCGTTTGTGGTGACTCCGTCATGACCTGGTTATCTCCCTGTGGCTTAGTCCAATGCGGGTATATACCCGTCATACTTCAAGCTGCATGTGCGTTGATTGGGTTACTCGGCTCATTCATGAGCCTCACCCTGACGGGCCGCCGCGACACGGCATTCAACTCTGTTCCAGACAGATTTGTCCCGCCCCCCCGTCAATGATTTCTATAAATTTCTGGGATTCCCTCGCTTGCCGCCTTCCTGCAACTCGAACTATTTAGGGTAAAAATAGAACCGAATGGGGTAGATGAGTAATTGATAATGGTTATTATTCACATTAATTATCAGAACGCCACTGTGAATTGTCGTTTTTGGTGTGCGTAAAAATTCATCAGGAAATTCAGCCATTCCCATGTCATCTCAATCATCAAATACTGAATCGCTATCCCGATTTCCGCTCTGGCAGGTGATTACACCGGTTCGCCGGAAGGTTATTTTAGCGATGGCGCTGGCGGGGCTGGCGGCATTAACCAGCCTGGGAGCGCTCCTTTTTCTGGCGTGGAGTCTGCGCGACATCCGCGCGACGCCTGACGCGATTCCTGTCTGGCCGCTGAGTGGCCTGATTGGCTGCGTGGTATTGACTTTTGTCCTGCGCCTGCAGGCATTCAATATCTCTCATTACGCGGCTTTTCATCTGGAGAACATTCTGCGCAGCAGGTTAGCCCGTAAAGCATTGCAGCTTTCGCCTGGCGCGTTACAGCAAATGAGCAGCGGATCAGTGGCGAAAGTGATGCTGGATGATGTGAAGTCGTTACATATTTTTGTGGCTGACAGCACGCCGCTCTACGCCCGCGCGGTCATCATGCCGCTGGCGACTATCGTTATCTTGTTCTGGCTGGACTGGCGGCTGGCTATCGCGACGCTGGGGGTACTGGCGTTTGGCTCGGTTGTTCTCGTGCTCGCCCGCCAGCGTTCGGAAGATTTGGCCCAGCGTTATCATCAGGCGCGCGAGCAAGTCAGCGCGGCGGTTATTGAGTTCGTGCAGGCCATGCCCGTAGTGAGAACGTTTGACAGCGGCAGCAGCAGTTTTTTGCGCTACCAACATGCCCTTGAAGAGTGGGTTGGCGTGCTCCAAACCTGGTATCGCAAAGCCGGTTTTTCAGCACGTTTTTCATTCTCGATTCTGAATCCTCTCCCGACCTTATTTGTCCTGATCTGGTCGGGATACGGCCTGTTGCACTATGGCGGTTTCGACTTTATCGCGTGGGTGGCCGTTTTACTGCTCGGCAGCGGAATGGCCGAAGCCGTGATGCCAATGATGATGCTCAATAACCTGGTCGCGCAAACGCGTTTAAGCATTCAGCGTATTTATCAGGTTCTCGCAATGCCGGAGTTATCGCTGCCGCTATCTGACCAACAGCCGAAAGAGGCGAGTATTACCTTTGAGCAGGTGAGCTTCCATTATCCGCAAGCGCGGGCTGATGCCGCGTTGCAGGAGGTGAGCTTTCATGTACCTGCCGGGCAAATTGTGGCGCTGGTCGGGCCAAGCGGCGCCGGGAAAAGCACCGTGGCACGCTTGCTGCTGCGTTACGCCGATCCCGACAAAGGCCATATCCGTATTGGCGGCGTGGATCTTCGCGATATGCAGACGAACACCCTGATGAAGCAACTCTCTTTTGTGTTTCAGGACAACTTCCTTTTTGCCGACACAATCGCCAATAACATTCGTCTGGGCGCGCCGGATACGCCGCTGGAGGCGGTGGTCGCGGCGGCCAGGGTGGCGCAGGCCCATGAATTTATTAGCGCACTGCCAGAGGGGTACAACACGCGAGTCGGGGAGCGCGGGGTATTTCTCTCCGGCGGTCAGCGACAGCGCATCACCATCGCCCGGGCGCTTTTGCAGGACCGCCCCATCCTGGTGCTCGATGAGGCGACGGCGTTTGCTGACCCGGAAAACGAAGCCGCGCTTATCAAGGCGCTGGCGGCGGCGATGCGCGGCCGGACGGTCATCATGGTCGCGCATCGCCTCTCAATGGTGACTCAGGCTGATGTGATATTGCTGTTTTCCGACGGGCGGCTCAGGGAAATGGGCAACCATGCGCAACTCCTGGAACAGGGCGGCTTGTATCAACGGCTCTGGCACCACTATCAGCAGGCGCAGCGTTGGGTACCGGGTGGCGTACAGGAAGAGGGAGTGGAAAATGAAAGACAATAATCCTGCGGATAACCTGGCCTGGCGCGTCATCTGGCGTCAGCTTATCTCCAGCGTTGGCAGCCAGGCCGGGATGCTGCGGCGCAGTATGCTGGCGCTATTGCTGGCGGCATTCATGCAGGGGATCGCCTTTGCCTGTCTTTATCCGATCATTGATGCGCTGTTACGGGGGGATGTACCGTCACTTCTCAACTGGGCAGTGGCCTTCAGCGTTGCCGCGATTGTGACGCTGGCGCTACGTTGGTATGGCCTGGGCTTTGAATACCGCGGCCATCTGGCGCAGGCTACCCATGAGTTACGTCTGCGCCTGGGCGAGCAATTACGCCGCGTGCCGCTGGAGAAACTCCAGCGCGGACGGGCAGGGGAAATGAACGCTTTGCTGCTGGGCAGCGTGGATGAAAACCTTAATTATGTTATTGCGATAGCCAATATTTTGTTACTCACCCTTGTTACGCCATTGACGGCGTCGCTGGCGACTTTGTGGATAGACTGGCGGCTGGGGCTGGTGATGCTATTGGTCTTCCCTCTGCTGGTGCCGTTTTATTACTGGCGCCGTCCGGCGATGCGGCGACAGATGCAGATGCTGGGGAAAGCGCATCAGCAACTGAGCGGTGATATCGTTGAATTTGCTCAGGGGATGATGGTATTGCGTACCTGCGGTAGCGATGCCGATAAAAGCCGGGCGCTGCTGGCGCATTTCGATGCGCTGGAAAACGTACAGACCCGCACTCACCGTCAGAGCGCTGGCGCGACGATGTTGATCGCCAGCGTCGTCGAGCTGGGTCTGCAGGTGGTGGTGTTATCCGGGATCGTCTGGGTGGTGACGGGGACCCTGAACCTCGCCTTCCTGATTGCCGCCGTCGCGATGATTATGCGCTTCGCAGAACCGATGGCGATGTTTATCAGCTACACCTCGGTCGTGGAACTGATCGCCAGCGCCCTCCAGCGGATTGAGCAGTTTATGGCGATTGCGCCGCTTCCCGTCACAGAACAAAGCGAGCTGCCGGAACGTTACGATATCCGTTTTGATCATGTCAGCTATCGCTACGAAGAAGGCGACGGTCACGCGCTTAATAATGTTTCTTTGACGTTCCCGGCAGCCAGTATGAGCGCGCTGGTGGGTGCCTCCGGCGCAGGCAAAACCACGGTCACTAAACTGTTAATGCGCTATGCCGATCCGCAGCAAGGGCAGATTTCTATTGGCGGCGTCGATATTCGCCGCCTGAGGCCAGAACAGCTCAATAGCCTGATTTCTGTTGTTTTCCAGGATGTCTGGCTGTTTGATGACACGCTGCTGGCGAATATCCGTATCGCGCGCCCACAGGCGACGCAGCAGGAGGTGGAGGAAGCCGCTCGCGCGGCGCAGTGCCTTGAGTTTATTTCCCGTCTTCCGCAAGGTTGGTTGACGCCAATGGGTGAGATGGGGGGGCAGTTATCGGGCGGCGAGCGCCAGCGGATTTCCATTGCCCGAGCGTTATTGAAAAATGCGCCGGTCGTCATTCTTGATGAACCGACCGCCGCGCTGGATATTGAAAGCGAACTGGCGGTACAGAAAGCTATCGATAACCTGGTTCACAACCGGACGGTGATT
This sequence comes from Raoultella sp. T31, assembly GCF_002806725.1. Classification (NCBI taxonomy): domain Bacteria; kingdom Pseudomonadati; phylum Pseudomonadota; class Gammaproteobacteria; order Enterobacterales; family Enterobacteriaceae; genus Klebsiella; species Raoultella sp. T31. The sequence continues at coordinate 40,902 of NZ_PIBO01000012.1, read as the reverse complement.
ATTATCGCCCACCGTTTATCCACCATCGCCGGAGCGGGAAACATCCTGGTGATGGAAGAGGGGCACGTGGTTGAACAGGGCACTCACGCGCAATTGCTCTCCCGTCATGGACGTTATCAGGCGCTGTGGCAAGCGCAAATGGCCGCGCGCGCGTGGCGCGACGAAGGGGTTTGCGCGATGGAGGAGTCGGAGCATGAGTGATGTTCAGCCGCAGGTGAAACCGTTGACGACCGGACGGGTGATTTTTGCGATTGCTGGCATCTATGTGACGCAAAGCCTGGTATCGGCGTTGTCTATGCAGTCCTTACCCGCGCTGGTCCGCGTTGCTGGCGGATCGCTGGCGCTGGCCGGTGCGACAACGCTGTTCATGCTGCCCTGGGCGCTGAAGTTTATTTGGGCGCCGTGGATCGAACGCTGGCGGCTTCCGCCCGATAGCCCGCAGCGCCGTTCCCGCCTGTTAATCCTGCGTGGTCAGGTCGCGCTGGCGGCGATCCTGACGCTTGCCGCCGCAATTGGCTGGTTTGGGCGAGAAGGGGGATTTCCTGATACGCAAATCGTGGCGTTATTTGTTCTGTTTATGGTGGCAGGTACGGTCGCCTCCACCATTGATATCGCCAGCGACGGCTTTTGCGTCGATCAACTGACTCGCGCGGGTTACGGCTGGGGAAACAGCGTGCAGGTTGGCGGTAGCTATCTGGGGATGATGTGCGGTGGCGGGGTGTTCCTGATGCTGTCGGCGGCATCCGGCTGGCCTGTCGCCATGCTGATCATGGCGCTGCTGATTATGGTGTTGTCACTCCCGCTGTGGCGCATTACGGAGCCGACGCGAACGGTGACTGTCCCGCATGTTCCGGCGTTAGGTTATGCGCTAAGGCGAAGACAGGCGCGTCTGGGCTTACTGCTGGTATTGATGCTGAATTCAGGCATGCGGTTTGTGTTGCCTCTTCTGGCGCCGCTGTTGTTGGATCATGGGTTGAGCATGTCCGCGTTGGGCGCGCTGTTCAGCGGCGGCAATATTGCAGCGGGCATAGCAGGAACGCTGGCCGGCGGATTGCTGATGAAATATACCTCACCCGGCAGAGCGCTGTTGACGGCTTATGGCGTCCAGGGGATCGCGCTGCTGGCGGTGGTGATGACGCTGATGATGGCGCCGGGTCATCTGCTGCTGCCGATCCTCCAGTGTCTGGTCATTGTCCAGTCCATTTCGCTGGCCTGCGCGCTGGTCTGTCTTTATGCCACGCTGATGTCGCTTTCATCACCCTTACAGGCCGGCGTCGACTTCACCCTCTTTCAATGTACTGACGCGGCAATCGCCATTCTGGCTGGCGTTGTCGGCGGCATTGTGGCCCAACATTTTGGCTATGCGGCCTGCTTCCTGTTTGCCGGGATATTCACGTTACTGGCGGCGTGGGTTGCCCATATCCGGCTGCATTCGGCAAGCAAACTGATGATCAGCGCAATTGATTGAACCGGGAATAACACAGAGAGGTAAGGGATGAAAATCAGTGAATTTTTACACCTGGCGCTACCAGAGGAACAATGGCTGCCGACGATTTCTGGCGTCTTACGCCAGTTCGCAGAAGAAGAGTGCTATGTCTACGAGCGTCAACCCTGTTGGTATTTAGGTAAAGGATGCCTGGCACGGTTGCACATTAATGCCGACGGAACGCAGGCGACATTCATTGATGATGCCGGGGAGCAAAAATGGGCGGTGGACTCCATTGTCGACTGCGCGCGTCGTTTTATGGCGCATCCGCAGGTGCAAGGGCGTCGGGTATATGGGCAGGTTGGGTTCAACTTTGCGGCGTATGTGCGGGGGATTGCCTTCGACGCCGGCGAGTGGCCGCTGCTGACGTTAACCGTTCCCCGTGAAGAACTTATTTTTGAAAAGGGAAATGTCACCGTTTATGCGGACTCCGCTGACGGGTGCCGACGTCTGTGCGAGTGGGTGAAAGAGGCTGGTACAACGACGCAGAACGCACCACTGGCGGTGGATACCGCCCTCAATGGTGAGGCGTATAAACAACAAGTTGCCCGCGCCGTTGCGGAGATACGCCGTGGCGAGTATGTCAAAGTGATTGTCTCGCGCGCCATTCCCCTGCCATCACGGATTGATATGTCCGCCACGCTGTTATACGGGCGGCAGGCAAACACGCCCACGCGTTCGTTTATGTTCCGTCAGGAAGGGCGCGAGGCGCTGGGCTTTAGCCCGGAACTGGTGATGTCAGTGATGGGCAATAAAGTGGTCACTGAACCGCTTGCGGGCACCCGCGATCGTATGGGAAGCCCGGAACACAATAAGGCCAAAGAGGTCGAGTTGCTCCACGACAGTAAAGAGGTGCTTGAGCACATACTTTCTGTCAAAGAAGCGATTGCAGAACTGGAGGTCGTTTGCCAGCCGGGCAGCGTGGTGGTTGAAGATTTAATGTCGGTTCGCCAGCGCGGCAGCGTTCAGCATCTGGGGTCTGGCGTGAGCGGTCAGCTTGCAGAAAACAAGGATGCCTGGGATGCGTTTACCGTGCTATTTCCGTCGATTACCGCCTCAGGTATCCCTAAAAATGCTGCTCTGAACGCGATTATGCAAATTGAGAAGACGCCGCGAGAGCTCTATTCCGGCGCAATCCTGCTGCTGGACGATACGCGCTTCGATGCGGCGCTAGTTCTGCGTTCCGTATTTCAGGATAGCCAGCGCTGCTGGATACAGGCGGGGGCGGGAATCATCGCGCAATCTACACCGGAACGCGAACTGACGGAAACCCGGGAGAAATTAGCGAGCATTGCTCCCTATCTTGTCATGTCGGAGTGAGCCACATCCAGATCGTGGGAATCGGGGACTTTAAGGACCTTAATCCGCAGAGTAGGGATGTTCGCGTCGGTAAGAGGCTCAGGGAGGAGCGAACTCGCCTGGTTCAGGATTTGACTACCCGTTTTTCCCGATGCTGGAGCTAAAATAAAAATATACCGGGAATAATTGCCACACTGACCTGACGAATCAAAATCGTACAGAGATGCCCTCCGGGCTGAAAAGCAAAAAGCCCGCTTAAGTTTCCTTAAGCGGGCTTCTTAAATATGGCTCCTCTGACTGGACTCGAACCAGTGACATACGGATTAACAGTCCGCCGTTCTACCGACTGAACTACAGAGGAATCGTGTGAACGGGGCGCATATTAACGGCGGCGCATGGCCTTGTCAAAGACAGAATCACCGTAATGTGTTTGATTGCTGACAATTTCAGCAGCGGGGGTGCCCTTGCGCGATTTTCCATCAATACGCACCGTTATGGTGCGGGTATACCTCTAATGGGGCATAGCGTAATCCGCTTACCGGGCAAATAAATCCTCCATTGCTATCAGAATCGCTTATCACGCCGCCTGGCGCGGCCTTTGCACTGATGCGAAAAAACTGGCAAGCAAATTGCAAAACCTCTGTAACTCAATAGCCAGCGTTGGTACTGGCTTTCCTTACAGGAGGCAAAATGAACTTAAGACGACTGAAGTATTTTGTAAAAATCGTCGATATCGGCAGTCTGACCCAGGCTGCTGAAGTCTTGCACATCGCACAACCGGCGCTGAGCCAGCAGGTGGCGACCCTGGAAGGCGAACTGGACCAGCAGCTGCTGATTCGGACAAAGCGCGGCGTGACGCCGACCGAAGCCGGGAAGATACTCTATACCCATGCGCGCACCATCCTGCGCCAGTGCGAGCAGGCGCAACTGGCGGTAAATAACGTGGGTCATACGCTCAGCGGCCAGGTCTCGATTGGCCTTGCGCCGGGGACCGCGGCTTCTGCCATTACCATGCCGCTGCTGCAGACGGTGCGCAATGAGCTACCTGAAGTGATGGTCTACCTGCAGGAAAGTAGCGGAACAGTCCTTAACGATAAACTGCTCAGCGGCCAGCTGGATATGGCCGTGCTTTACGAGCGCTCGCCGGTCGCTGGTATCATCAGCCAGCCTCTGCTGAAAGAAGATCTTTATCTGGTCGGAACCCGCGATTGCCCAGGCCAGAGCGTCGATCTGACCGCGGTGGCGGAGATGAACCTGTTCCTGCCGCGTGATTACAGCGCAGTCCGTGCGCGCGTGACGGAAGCTTTCACGCTGCGTCGTTTATCGGCGAAGATTATCGGCGAAATAGAATCCATTACGACGCTAACTGCGGCGATCGCCAGCGGAATGGGCGTCACCGTACTGCCAGAATCCGCCGCGCGTTCGCTGTGCGGGGCGGCCAACGGCTGGATGGCGCGGATCAGTACGCCTTCGATGAGCCTGTCTTTATCTCTGAACATGTCGGCGAAAGGCAGCCTGTCGCCGCAGGCGCAGGCGGTGAAAGAGATTTTACTTTCGCTGGTGAGTCGTCCATCGCTGGAAAATCGTGAATTGTTGCTGGTGAGTTAATCTATATTCCTGAAAGAAATAAGTTGCTGGTTTTTATTATTTGTTAGTAAGGACAACAGACTTTAACAATAGTGCATATGTTATGTCTGATAGCCCGGAGGAAAGGGTGAATTTCCAGCAACTAAAAATTATTCGTGAGGCGGCCCGTCAGGATTACAACCTGACGGAAGTCGCAAATATGCTTTACACATCGCAATCGGGCGTGAGTCGTCATATTCGTGAACTGGAAGAAGAGCTGGGGATCGAGATCTTCATCCGCCGCGGTAAGCGCCTGCTGGGGATGACGGAGCCGGGAAAAGCGCTCTTATCCATTGCGGAACGTATCCTCAATGAAGCCAGCAATGTCCGCCGTCTGGCCGACTTGTTTACCAACGATGCGTCCGGCGTGCTCACGATTGCGACGACTCATACCCAGGCGCGCTATAGTCTGCCGCCGGTAATCAAAGCTTTCCGCGAGCTCTTTTCCGATGTGCGGCTGGAGCTGATTCAGGGAACCCCCCAGGAGATTGAAGCGCTGTTGCATAACGGTGGCGCGGATATCGGTATCGCCAGTGAACGCCTGAGTAACGATCCGACGCTGGTGGCCTTTCCCTGGTTTCGCTGGCATCACAGCCTGCTGGTGCCGAAAGACCACCCGCTGGTACAAACTACCCCTTTAACCCTGGAAGCCATTTCTCGCTGGCCATTGATTACCTATCGACAGGGCATCACCGGACGCTCGCGTATTGATGAAGCCTTTAATCGTAAAGGGCTGATGCCGGATATTGTCCTTAGCGCACAGGACTCCGATGTCATTAAAACCTATGTTGAGCTCGGGCTTGGCGTCGGGCTGGTGGCGGAGCAATCGGGCGATGCCCGGGAATCAGACACCTTTACCCGCCTCGAAACCCGGCACCTTTTCGATGCCAATACCGTCTGGCTAGGGCTAAAACGCGGGCAGTTGCAGCGCAATTATGTCTGGCGGTTTATCGAGTTGTGCAATGCCGGACTGTCGCTGGATGAGATTAAACGCCAGGCCATGGAACCGGAAGAAGTGGCGATTGATTATCAGATCTAACATATTATCGCGGTGGCGGATAAAGGAACTGCGCTCCGCTGCCACGAGGCGGTGAGAAAAACGCTATAATGCACTCACGATTGTCGCGACTGAGGAAGGGAAATAAATGGTGCGGCGTGTGAAATGGTTGTGCTCTCTTTTCATTATTCTCTCAAGCCAGAGTGCGCTGGCTGTCAGTTATCCGCTGCCGCCGGAAGGAAGCCGCCTGGTGGGAAGCCCGCAGCTGATTACCGTACCGCATAACAATACGCAACCGCTGGAGACCTTTGCGGCGCAATACGGGCAGGGGCTGAGCAACATGCTGGAAGCGAACCCCGGCGTTGACGTCTTTCTTCCGAGGTCGGGCAGCACGCTGGTTATCCCGCAGCAGCTGATTTTGCCTGCCACGGTTCGCGAAGGCATTGTGGTCAACGTGGCGGAAATGCGCCTCTATTACTACCCGCCGGAAGGCAATAGCGTTGAAGTTTTGCCGATTGGCATCGGCCAGGCGGGGCGTGAAACGCCGCGCAACTGGGTCACGGCCGTAGAACGTAAGCAGGAAGCGCCGACCTGGACGCCAACGGCCAATACGCGGCGTGAATATGCCCGCAGAGGCGAGAGTCTGCCGGCGTTTGTTCCGGCCGGGCCGGATAATCCGATGGGACTGTACGCGATTTATATCGGCAGGCTGTACGCGATTCATGGCACCAATACCAATTTTGGTATCGGGCTGCGCGTCAGTCAGGGGTGCATTCGCTTGCGTAATGACGATATCAAATATCTGTTCGACAATGTCCCGGTTGGCACCCGCGTGCAGATTATCGATCAGCCGGTGAAGTTTACCGAAGAGCCGGACGGTAGCCGCTGGGTTGAAGTGCATGAGCCGCTGTCGCGTAACCGTGCAGAATACGAATCTGACAGAAAAGTACCGTTACCCATGACCACCGGCATGCAGGAGTTTGTAAAAGGAACGGGCGTCAATGTGCTTCGGGCGGAACAGGCCCTTGAACGACGCTCCGGAATGCCGGTCAATATCAGCGAGGCCGGAACGCCAGGCCATATCGGCAGCTAGCGTCGCGCGGCTGTCACCCATTGATGTGAGATCAAAGCAGAAGAGCAAGAAGCCCGCTTAAGTTTCCTTAAGTGGGCTTCTTAAACAGGGTTCCTCTGTCCGGTATCGTCTCTGTCGCTAACGGGCTGAACGGTGAGCGAAACGAAAACCGGCAGCAAAACCCATCGCAGTAAAAATACAAGCAAAACCTGACTTCGCCAGCATACCCTTTCAAAGCAGGGAATATTCTTATTTCGCCGGGAGGAATCATGATGGCAGACGCCTTATATCCCGATTTTTTTCAGGAATGGGGAGGCGCTTTCGTGTGAGAGCGGCGGGCGGTGCTTTCAGGAAAGATAAAAAATCCTGATTGGTTTGTTTTGTTCTGTAATGGCCAGGTCATTGATCTGGATCAATGCATGTAAAAGTAAGCATGAAAATCAATCACCTTAATGATGATTATTTATAAAATTATCTTAATGAAATCTGAATTAATAATTCTATTAATTGCCATATGAAATATAACAACAATAACTATATTCTTGATGATTTGTTTTACCTATCAAATATCGAGTATCCGTCGGTTAAAAACAGTTAGTCCGCCTGTTGATGGTGTGATTATACTGAGATTGTTTTAATATTTATTAAGAGAAATATCTGTTGTGTTTTTTTATTTGCCAAATGACAGATGAAGTGTAATTGCGTATTGCACTGTGATTTTTTGCTTGTCAGATGACAGCGCAGGGTAAATGCATAGCAATTTGTATTAATGATAACTGTATTAGTGTTAGTGGTATTGTTTTCATCTGTTCATCGTGAGTCATGTTGTATCAGGATGTCCTGTAATCCGTTATCTGAACAATAAAATAATCTCTGACGGGATTGTTGTACGTAACGGATTATTGCAATTCCTGAATTTTACCCGGAGCTTTGACGTAAACGTATGCATAACCGTTACATAATAAATGGAACCGTTGAGTTTCATCCGGCAACCAGTACGTTGCGCGATCTTAATAATCATGACAATGTTATTATCTTAAATTCACCGGCCAGTCGGTGTTTATTGCTGCTTATTGAAAGGATTGGCAGTATCGTCACCCAGCAAGAGTTTCTGGATATTGTCTGGACAAAATGTGGTATGCAGGTATCTACTAATACATTTTATCAAAATATTTCTATTCTGCGTAAAGGCCTTAAAAAAACGGGCCTTGATGAAGAGCTGGTTGTGACGATTTCGCGAGTGGGGTTAACACTGGCCAGCGGTGTATATATTAAAAAATTAACCTCTGAACAGCAGGTTGAAACCAGCCCTATGCCTTCTCACAGTCTCTCTTTTGCTGAGACTCAACTGGATAAGAAACTTAAAACGCAACCTCCGCCGTCATCTGAGGATGATGTCGACGCGCTGATAACCCATAAAGAAGAGGTACTCCTCCCGGAACGGCAGGACACAGAGAGAAAAACAGAATGTCGTCGCCGGTTGCCAGGCATAATAGTTGGCGCACTGCTGTCGATTATTCTTCTTCTGGCAGGATATATCGCGGTGAGTCGTTATGCTGAAGGGCAAAACCAGTACTTTTCTCACTACGATTTCCTGAGAACCATCGAGGGTTGTCACATCTATCTCTCGGACGGCATCACCACTGATAAAGAGCGTTCTATCGCTCTCAGAAGAGCCAGCCAGTTCCTGGATAACTGCACAAATTATCCATGGGTATATGTTACCCGTTTTCCTATGCTGCCGAGAACCTTCGTTATTCGCTGTGACAGGCAGATGAACGAACCAAATAGCTGTATTTCTGATTATTTTTTTGAGGATCAATAAGTGAAATTGAGCCATAAGCTGAAAGTACTTTTACTTTTTTTTGCAACCGCTGCTATCACAGTTATTATTTACCTGTTATGGAGTAAAGATACGCCGGGAAAATTCTCTTGTATAGCCAGTTTTTCTCAACATTATTCCAGTGAAACTATCGAGATTTCTCTGGGGTTTATGTTTGATGGTGGCTTTGGTATGGCTAGCATTAATGGTCGCTCACGAACAGAACCGGGTAAAAAGTTTAACAGAAAAGTATCGTTTACAACGAAAATTCATGGTGGTGTCTATTTTTTAAATTCGCAAAGTAATAATAAATTTCCGGATGACAATGTTAGTGATGACTGGTTGAGTAAATATGAGCCTGATTTTTTTGTTTTTCCTGGGAAGGAGATGCATATACGAATTGAGAAACAAAAAAATAAAAACTATCTGTTTATGGTTTCAACTCTTCCAACATATATTTGTAATAATGTGGTTTATAACTAAAAGAATAATGATGTAAGAATGACGAGTGAACTGGCTTTTATACAATAGATATTCTTCTTCGATTGCAGGTGTTTGTTTATCATTCTGTTTAAAAATTAATTTCGCAGGGGCCATATTGTGAATTGAATAGTTTTAGGATGTCCTGTGTAAAGAATGGAAGTGATCACTGGCGAGCAAAAGTGCCGTCGTTATACTCCCGAAGAGAAAGTCCGTTTTGTTGCGCCCGCCATGCAGTCCGGCTACAACGTCTCGGCAATATGGCATCATACCCAGTCTTCTTTTACGTGGAAACGGCTCATGAACGATGGTGGGAAGTCTGCGATCGCCGCTGGCGACGAGGTGGCCAGCGTCTCTGAGGCCAAAGCGCTGGAGAAAAAAATCAAACAGCTTGAACAAATGCCGGGACGCAAAACGATGGAAGCCAAAATCCTTCGGGACGCGCTTGAGATAGCACAGGCAAAAAGTTGATATCGTGCATGCCATTGCTGCCACCGGACGATACCCCCTCATCCGAATAGCCGAAGTGCTCTGTGTATCGCGTTCGAATCTTTATGAACGGTTGCTAGAGAAGCGCCAGCACCGGGCTGCACGCTATAGCAAAGATGATAGCGTTCGACTGGTGCCATTTATCCTCTGCGAGCGGGCGACAAACGGCTGTCGTCTCGTGACTGCGCACTTCAATCGTGCTTTGAGGAAATAAAACTGACGGGTTAACCCCAAACGCATTTATCGGATCATGCAGGCAAATAACCTGTTGCTGGCAAAATCAGGCCGCAAAAAACCAGAGTCCTGTCATACCGGCAACGTCGTGACACTTAAGCCAGATACGCGCTGGTGCTGAGATGGCTCCGAAATACGCCGCCTCACTCGGGTTCATCGTGTGTTCGACGCCAGTACGCAGTCCGGAGAGCAATGGGATGGCTGACGGAATGGATGGAAGATATAATAACTTGCATCCCTGTAAAGGGCTGAGAATGTCGTTCCCGAGAGAGTACAGAAGTTCGCTGCGAGTTATAAATTAACCGTGTCGGTTTTAGCGGGGATAACTCCAGCGGGGGAAGGAAACTGCACCCTTACTCGATGGGTAGCCAACTTTTGGGGTGCAGTTCAGAGGAGGTAGTATGTGACTTATTAAGAGAACAGATTATTACTAATCTGGCTGGCTAATTGAGTCACCAGACTGGTCACGACGTTTGGATCATTCCAGCCAACGATAAACCCGCCTACCAGACCAGCGGCAACACCCATCAGACCGCCGGCAACCATCCCCACACCCTGACCGATTGTGCCAACCCCCAGGATACCGCCGCCATCACCACCGTGCATGCCGCCAATGATTGCTCCAGCAGACCCGAAACCGGCTGCAGCTAAAAGAGAGCTGGAGATAGCGTCCCAAAAACCGGCCCCGGAAACAGCTTCAACTTCCATTACGCTTAATTCACGCATTTATTTTTCCTTTGTCTTTAATTAATACATTTACAATAGTTTGTGAAAATGACCATGATCCTCGGATAAGCAGGAAAACCTCAATGCTTTCCGAGGTGTTAATTTTGCATTTTAGATATCGTGAAGTATATAGAAATACTTCTATTTTTACCTTTCTGGATAATTGTCTATTAACCAACAAAAAGGAGTAAAATTAAAATTTCTTCAGTTCTGCTTTTTTGTCGATAACACAAAGTGCTGTACGCAATGCCAGAGCCTACTTATTTCGCTGTGCATGCTCTCTTCGTCAGGATAAACTGATGTGAAGTTCATGATTTCGCCACCATTAGAACAAGTAGCAAACGTGACCTGCCATACTTTCTTATTATTACCAGCGTTAAACGTGAAAATGATTTGTATGGTTTCGGCAAAAAAAGCATCTCCTCTAAACTCATCCATTTTAACAAAGCTGAACTGATTAAAAATCTTTTGCGCTTTATCTAACTGCAATGACATATGTGCTGAAAAAGTTTGTCCAGGTAATAGTTTATCGCGATTAATATTAATCACCTGTCCCTGGCGAAAGGCGATGATATTGATAGACTGCGTATGGATTTCCTCTTCAAAATCAAGTGTGCCTTCCAGGCAGGTTAAGCGGTTATTCATGATTTCTCCTGATTGAGTGTAGAATTGAGGCTTAGACTGCCCCGAGTAATGGTTGTGACGTGTTGACCAGCCTGATAAAGTCGGATCTAGAGACCTCCACGACTCCGTGGTTGCATATCTGGATGATTCTGTCAGCGCTTAAAATGGTCTCCGGCCGATGGGCGATTATGATACGCGTCATTGCCATATGTTTGATCGCTACGTTAATCGCACTTTCTTTGGCTACATCCAGATGGCTGGTGGCTTCATCAAGGATGAGTAGACGCGGTTTGCGGTACAGAGCCCGCGCCAGAATGACGCGCTGGATTTGTCCGCCAGAAAGTGATGACCCCATGTCACCGACCATACTGTTGTAACCCATTGGCATTGCTATAATGTCTTCATGGATCTGGGCGATACGAGCTACTTTTTCTACATGTCGTTGGTCAAGGTCCGCATCAAAGAAACTGATGTTATCCATGATGGAACCGGCGAACAGAATATCGCTTTGCATCACGCTGCCAATCAGATCGCGATAATGGACCATACCGAGTTTGATGTGATCGATATCATTGACATAAAGCGTGCCTTTTTCAGGTTTAAGCAATCCCAACAAAATCTTCGCCAGGGTCGTTTTTCCCTGGCCAGATGGGCCGATAATGGCTACGGATTCACCTGCCTGAATGGATAGATCGAAGCCGGTAAAAATCGCGGTATCTGTAGCTGAATACCGGAAATATAAGTCGCGAATGTCAAGCTTTATTGGCCCATCTTCTTCTGGCAACGCCACGTGGCTTACCATATTTTGTTCTTTTTCAGTCAGCACAATATCTGAGATGCGTTCACCGTGTAAGCGTAACATTTTGAATTCAATCAAGGCGTTAATGAAACCTGAAGAACGGGATATAAACTGATCCGAAAAAGAGATAAAAGCAATTAACATCCCGCTGGTGAAGTTACCATCTAGTACCTGGACGGCAGCCAACCAGATCAGAATGATTTTTCCTGCTCCAGAAATGATGGATTGTAATGTATTAAAACCAATAGATAGTTTCTGCGTGATGATGCCTTTATTCGTGGACTCTACAGTTTCGTTAGTAAAAGTGGAAACTCGCAATTCCTGCTTGTTATTGAGTTTTATCGCCTGGACGCCGCGAATGGATTCGAGAAGTTGTGACTGTGCAATGGCTGAAGCCATTAACTGGTCTTCATTAGCTTGACGAAAAGGGCGGAATGAAACCCAACGGATCAGCGCGTAGAACAGGAACAGGCTGATGACAGCAAAGGTCAGGCTGGAGTTGTAAGTGAAAATCACTGCCAGAGTAACCAGAGACATTACACCGTCGAAAATAGAGGAGATAAAGCGGCCCGTCAGAGTGCTCTGAATTGCCGACATTGAACCGAAGCGTGACAGAATATCTCCGACATGGCGCTCTTCAAAGTAATTCAGAGGTAGACCCAGCAAATGTGTGCAGAGATTGCTGGACCATTGCACGCTGAGCATGCTGGAAAACCAGGTGGAGACCCAGGAACGTAGAGCACTGATAATGTTCTGGAAAAGCGTAATACTAATAAAAGCCACACCGAGTAGTGTCAAGAGATCGCGATCAGCGGAAATTAACACCTGGTCGATAACCCATTGCATATAAAATGGCGAAACAATGCCGAAAAACTCCAGCGCTAGCGAAAGAAGGGCGACCTGGACGAAGGCTGTACCGATACCCGATACATTACGGATTAATCCCAGCATTGAGATCGTTTGTTTCTCATCTTTGTGTTCAAATGTTGCGGTCGGGAATAACTCCAGCGCTACACCGGTGAAGGAGTGTGAGACTTCATCCATTGGCACTTTACGTGCGCCACGGGCGGGGTCATGGATGATGATCTGGTTACCTCTGACACTTTTTAGTACCACAAAATGATTCAGATCCCAGTGCAATATACAGGGTGGACGTAGTTTTCCCAGTTCGTCGAGCTCAAGCCGAACGGCGCGGCAGTTCATCCCCATTTTTTGCGCCACTGACATAATATCGGAAAGCGTGCTGCCTTTCAGAGAGGTTGGAAAGCGTTGTCTCAGGCTGACCATATCAGTATGGTGACCAAAATATCCGGCAATCATCCCGAGACAGGTAAGGCCGCATTCTGCTGCCTGGGTCTGGCGCAGTACGGGCAACTTATGGCGAAACGACAAATTTAGTTTATGTAAAAAGTCCATGCTCAACCTGATTAACATTTTGAATTTATAATGAAGTTTGTTTGCTAAGGGCATTCAGTGGCTCAAGAACCCATTCGTAGATATGCCGCTTGTCCACGATGAAGTCGGCGTCCACGCTGCTACCCGCTCTCAGGCTGACCTGCCGGTCAAACGCTCGGACGGACTGGTGATCGAGGGTCACCTTAACCTGATACATGGGCTCCTTAAATTGGTTATCACCTGTGATGCTCGATACTTCTTGCGGCGAAAGTGCCGATCTAGATATCTCCGTTACCGTGCCATATTGCTGACCAAACTTTTGCCACGGGAAAGCCTGGTAGCGTAAAACGACCCGTTGACCGGGGGTGATAAAGCCAATCGCCCGGCTACTGAGCATAATTCTCGCCTGTAAACGGGCATTGTCCGGCAGGAGAAGGGCGATAGTTTGGCCGGAACTGATGATTTGTCCCTGTTTGACCAACACAGCGCTAACGGTACCTTTTTCAGGGGCCCGCAAGTCAATCGCACGTCGTGATTCATTCTCCATCACTGATTGTGTGATATCTGAAAGTTTCTGCTGGATGTCATTCTTTTTCTGATAATAGGTAATCGGCTGCTCGCGCAGCAGCTGGCGAGTTTGAGCCAGTTGCTGCGCGACATCGATGCGCTGGCGGACGACATCCTGCAAGCGAATGCTGGCATCTAACGAGAGATTCTGCTGTTGTTCCACCTGAGAATTCGAAGCGTAACCCTGTGCACGCATTGCTTTGATTTTGCTAAGCTGTGTATTCGCGAGTGCAATTTGCTGCGTTCTCTGGCGGTAGATTGTGTTCAGTTCAATGGTTTGCTGCTGCAGCAGAATTTCTTTTTCTTTAAGCGACGTCAACGTCTCGTTATTTAGCTGTTCCAGGTTAACCAATTGATTGTTGAGACCCTGTTTCTGTAGTTCAAGTTGACTAGCGATCATTTCACGTGTCTGACCAAATCGGGTGGATATTTCTGACGAAACAGTGGCGACGTGGTCGTCTTTTTTTAAACTGTCGCCTTCGCTGACGGGAAGAGCGGTGACCATACCTGAGGTCATCGTCGTGATGTTCATCATACCGCCTTCGGGAACCAGCACTCCGCTGGCGGTTTCGCGTTTTGTATAGCTGCCTAAAATACAAAACGCGATCATCATGGCGACCAGCGTGCTGATTATCACGATGATAAGCCAGCGAAAAGGCGGGCAATACAAAGCAACAGAACCCAGTATTTTAGTTTTTTTGGCATCAAGAGATTCTTTGCGAAACAAATCGTTATTCATGAGTTATTTTCCGTTCACGCTGAGCCACAGCTAAAGATTTTTACGGTTTCATAATCGAGAGTGCCTGTTGCGGCGGTTAGCTGGATGACTGACTGGATCCATTTATTGTGAGCTTGCGCAAGGTACTGAATAGACTGATAATATTCCTTCTCCGCATTGAAGACATCGATCAGCGTGCGCTGCCCGACTTCCCTCCCGTAGCGCGTTGATGAGAGGCGTTTTGCCGAAGAGCTGACGGTGCGTTGATAAGCTTTAATCCGTGCCTCGCTGTTTTTTAACCCCAACGCCGCCTGAATAGTTTGCTGTTCGGCTTTACGGCGCGCATCGGTTAATAAATCTTTGCTCTGTTCAAACCGGTAGGCCGCTTCGAGGCTTTGTGAAATATGGTTGCCCCCGGTAAACAACGGAATGGAAATATTGACACCGAACGTTGTGTTGTCGGTTTTCGCCGTACTTCCGAATAGGTCATCGAGAGCATTACTATTCTCTGCGCGGCTCCAGTTTTTACCGTAGCCAGCCTGGAAAGTGATGACAGGTAAGTGGTTAGCGGTCGCAGCGACGATATCGACTTTACTGCTGTTTATGGCCTGTATTGCCGCCAGGACATCGAGATTCTTCGTTGCGGCCATTTGTTTAAGTTGTTCAGGATTGAGCGAGCCTCTGAACCGGAGGCAGTCCATGTCTTGTCCGGGTATATTTTGTGCATCCAGCCCGGTTAATTGTTGAAATAACGTGTTGGCATCATGCAGATCGTTTTCTGCGGACAGTACATCAGCGGTGGATTTATCATAGTTAGCCTGTGCTTCTGCTTCATCAATATGTGTGCCATCACCCAGTTTAAGCGCCTGTTGAGAGTGTTTTAACTGGGCATCAAAGGCAGTCTGAGCTTTCAGACTGGTTTCCAGCACGCTGCGCTGATACAGGACCTCATACCATGCGGTGATGACATCTTTGATTAGCTGTTGCTGGGCGATCAGATAGTTAACATCTGCCAGATCGCTAATAACCAGGCTTTTGCGCCATGTGGCGTATTTGGCGACATCAAAAAGTGGTTGCGTGATATTAAGGCTGTAATTATGGCGGGTGACCCCTGCGGAATAGGTGGCATCTGGCTGATCCGTTTTATTCCAGGTGCCGTTGAGCGTGACCACTGGCAATAGCCCGGAGAATCCTTGATATTTTTTCTGACCATCTGCGTCATGTAAGCTCCGCGCAGCATTAATTTCAGCATTATAGTTATTGGCCGCAATAAGCGATTGCTGGAGAGAGAGTGCGCAGACATCACCTGAAAAAAACAATCCCCCGACAAGCGCAATGAATATTTTTTTAAACATGATGTTCCGAATAATTAATAATTGAAAAACGCGTTTTGTTGTAAAAAACGCAATAACTCATTTTCATTAGTGAGATTAAGTTTATTCATCGCCTTATGTTTCTGAGTTGAGACCGTGCTCATTGCCCGGCATTTTTTGGATGCTATTTCTGAAAGAGAATATCCCTGATTTATCAGGTTGAGGACTTCCCACTCTTTGGCTGTCAGTTCATCATTCACCTGTTGTAACTGCGTCTCGAGGGTGGATGAAATGTAAGGTTCGGGCCTGGCAAGTTTGAGTTTGTTCATCAGTGCGGCAATCAGTTCATGCGGTGAGTCATGGGCACTGAGCATAATACTCACTCCCGTTTCCGATATTTTCTTCAGGAACATCGGCTTCAAATTTTGAGCAAAAAAAATTGTAGTAATATGTTTGTTCTTCGAGAGAGCTGAAAGCATTTTTCTGATCTCCGTTTCGCGAAAGAAACCGTCGAAAATACTTGCTGAATTAATAATCACCAGATCAATACTTTTTCCTTTAATTGCGTTTAAAAGCGATACTGGATCAGGGTGGTGGTGCAACTGCAAGTGATGGACTTTCATTTCTCGTTGAATAAATGAGGCAATTAAATCATAAAGCATATGATATTTATGAAAGTATGCGATGTTAAGTGTCGTAAACATGATCTTTTCTTCAGTCGCTTCAGGTATGTTGGGTTTAATAACGGTTTACAGGATATGCGATTACCTCCGGTCATATGAGTCAGCAACCGGAGGTGAACGCTTGCATATTTATAATTGTCGCTGGTACGTTTTTTGGGCGCCGAAATCGTCAATCACTGACCAGCTTAACTGTCGGCGGTTACTGGACGGTGGGACCGCAATATCAATGGATGATTTAGGTACAATCATTTTTGGTATCAAAGGGTTACCTCCCAGGCTAAGCCCCCCCAATGTTATATTGTAGGGGGTTGGGTTAGTAATCGTCATCGTCTGGTTTTGTTTTCCGTCATTTTTAAAAGTAAATGTAAGAGACTTACCGAGCTCTTCCTCTGGGGCTTTTAGCCCGTGTGGGCGAACAAATACCTTTAAGCGGATACGCAGAGGCAATATAACTTTATTAACCTTTGCACCATCAGATTCCGTATTAGGTGGAAATTGATAGATATTCAGCCAGTAGACACGTTCGCGATCGGTTGGTAGTCCCTGGCGGGAGGACAGCATGACCCGTAGGTTGCGAGATTCTCCTGGCCCCAGCTTAAAGACAGGCGGGACCACAACCAACGGGGTGCTGATATTCTCCGGCAGAGCGAGAGGATCGTTGTCATCGATCCAGACCTGAACCAATGCCGGTGCCCTGTGTGAATTTACCAGCACCAGCGTCTCCGCAACGCTATCTTCATTAAATACCAGACGGCTTTGCGTGCTGTTGACCACGGCTGCTGCATAACTGGCACTCAGCAGCAGCGCAGTGGTCTGTAAAAACCTACTGAAGGCTGACAAATATTTGAGCTTGCGCACTGACTGACCCTGCTGTTATCGATTGCCCCGGGAGATGCTCAAGTGAGGCCAGGAACGCCCCTCCATATGTTTTCCCTCCGCTACTAGTCGTGCCTGATACGTCGTCAAGCAGAGTGGTAAAGCCATACCAACCGGCCGCGTTACCTGTTCCCGTAGTCCCATTACTGGACAGTAGATTCAGAACGGAATGAGGGCCGGACCCGCTTAAAGAATAAATCCTGATACCGACGCCAGAAGCGACGCCGCTGACACCATAGTTATCGTCCAGCAAATGGCTGATGCCTCCGGAACTATTCTTAAGGCCTAACGATTGTGCATAGCTAAGCGCGCTTGCCTGGGTGACCAGAAAACCCATAGCGACAGGTGGTTTAGCGAAGTTCGTATCTGTCCCTGAGAGCGCACCATCGTCGCATTCCAGCGAGACATTAAAAGTATTGGTGCTGGTATTACCGGAGCTGAGTTCTGACACGCTTATAGGGGGCAGCTTCACAGTCTGGTCAAAATCTTTGACTTTACAGGTGTTGCCATATATCACCGTGGTACTACCATTTTTCATGCTCCATACTGCAGATGTGTTGAGAGGGGAAGGTGGTGCTGCTTTTGCTGCTGCTGATACCACCAAATTGGTATTCATTCCTGGTCCTTTTAGCGCCACGAAACCCTGTGGGGATGCAATACTATTAAATGCATTACGTGAGGCTATTGCACCAGAGCCATTATCATTGGTTTTAATCAGTTCAAAAATCGCATTGCCAAACATAGAGGCTGGAA
The DNA here is from genome assembly GCF_002806725.1 of Raoultella sp. T31. Taxonomy (NCBI): domain Bacteria; kingdom Pseudomonadati; phylum Pseudomonadota; class Gammaproteobacteria; order Enterobacterales; family Enterobacteriaceae; genus Klebsiella; species Raoultella sp. T31. Next base: position 22,943 of record NZ_PIBO01000012.1, on the reverse strand, counting down.
TATAGATATAGGATCCCATGGTAATATAATCAGTGCTGTCTAGCTTCCGTTCTCGCCAGGTATTGATGTAACGCTGTCCGGTTTTCGTATTAGTGATTCGATAGGCGATATTTGCTGCTGGCGTGGCATAACCATCCTCCACATCATTAACCGCATATTCGCCATAAAAAGTGGAATCGCCCTGTAGGGCGTACATTTCATAGAGTGAGTCCGCATCCTCTACAGCACACTTGAATACAATCTGGTTGGCTGCGTAGGGGGTACTCAAGGCGGAATCAATAAAATTCAGGTTTGCGCTGGCCAATACTGTGCCGGGTGGTGCCAATGATATAGTACCGGTTCCTATGGAGATCACCCCAAACTGAATCCGTGCTGCGGCGGAATTAAATGCGCCCCCCCAGGGCGATGCAGTGAAGCCCATATTGGCGACTTCCTGGGGGATATGCTGAGTTAATGTACCTATACCCGTAACTTTGTAACACACTGCATGGGCCCAAGGAGCACTGGTCATCATGGCTATGGCAATCAGGCCGTGTTTTAACTGAATGACTGGAAATTTCATGTGTTATCTCACTGTACGCAGATGCCATTTAAATGGATGAAGTTATTGCCTGATGCTTGATTCCGCGCGGGCATCTGGTAATTGACGCGGCAGGTTTGCTTGTTGTCCCAGCGAATAAATAAGGTTCCGGAGGCATCAGGCAGGCGCGCGTAGACCTGTCCATTCTGGCCGGCCATTCCGAGGTTTTTCCCATCCCGGTCCTGAACCTCCGCGCCCATCGGTACCGGAGAGCCATCGGGCATCATGACCGCGATCAGGGCAGGGGTACCGCCAAGAGTATTGAATGCCACTTTCGGCACCGCACCCCGCACCGGGACCACGCGTACGTTTCCGCCTTCCAGCTCGACGTTCTGGTCCAGGGAATTACCGTCAATGCTGATGGTGTTGTAGCGGTACGGCGCCAGAGAAGGCGCAATCCCATAGCCGAAGACATCAATTCTGGCTCCCTGCGCATTGTTAATTCGCGCGCCGCTGGCGCCTTTGGCTTCAACCAGAGCAAAGGTATCGCTGGCATACGGACCGTAGGTTACGCCACCGCTGTGCAGCGCCAGGGTACCTGCGGTTCCCAGCCCCAGCTGGTGATCTTTACCGCTGTGAGCATAGGAGGCGCGCATTGTTCCTGAGCGGGTACGCTCCTGCACATTCACGCCCCAGCGCATGGTATGGCTTCGGCCCTGTTCCAGTTCGGTGTACTTGTCATGATTGGCGTACAAGGAATAGGTGAAATCATTTTCTTCACCTGCGGAACCGGAAAGCGTTGTCATCGCCGTTCGGGTATTTTTGTTCTTCGTCATGTCGAACGACACGTTCGAGCGAGAGTCACGCCAGTCAAGCGGAATGGAAAAACCGATGGAAATGACGTTCTCGGTATATTTCTGATAACGACTGGAATCATATTCAGCGTCATTGACGCTGTGGATATAATTTGTGTTACTCCAGCTGGAACGCTGCCTGCCGACGTTGATGTTGTAGCTGAGTTTTTTCCACATGTTGTTGTAGGACAGCTGTAGCTCGGTGATGCGCGAACGGTTGTTGTAATAGTCGGTGCTGCTGCCGCTGAGCGAGAGAGTACCGTAGTCGTCCATGTTCTGGCTTAACGTCGCGGTGAAGCGGTTACGTTGCTTAAGCGTGTCGGAGTAATAATTATCACCGTGCTGTTGCTGGCGCCGCACGCCCAGAACATCCTGGAGATCGCGGTACCCGGCGGTGGAATAGCGGTAAGCTGCCAGCACTATATTGGTGTTGCTCGGGAAGGTTTTGCTGTATGACGCCTCGGCTCGCCAGCCGCTTTTGGACTGATTATTTTCCACCTGTGCATGTGACCAGGTTGTATTGAGCGATAAGGCACCGAGTTCAGAGGCGAAAACGCCGCCGGCGAGCAATGCCTGATAATTGTTAGCAAATCGCGCGCCGGTGTTGGCGGTAAAACGGTTATTCACCCCGTACTGCAATACGCCTTCGGTGAAGGCATTCTGTACGGAGTAATAATTCCTGACTTTACCTGCGGCAAACTGATAGCTCATATTGCCCGGACGCATGGAGCCCGGTACGGCGGCGTAAGGCACAACGAAGAAGGACGATTTTCCATCGGCTTCAATGATCTGCACCTCTATATCGCCCTGACTGCGCGTGTTGTAGAGGTCGTCGATCAGAAAGGGGCCTGGGGGAACCTGCGTTTCGTAAATAATATTGCCCGCCTGGCGGATCAAAACCCGGGCATTGGTATTTGCCACGCCACGGACCTCGGGCGCGTAGCCCAGTTTACCCTGTGGCCACATGCTTTGATCGGTATACAGCTTGACGCCATTAAAAGCGATAGAGCCAAACATGGCGCTGTCGGTATAGGTATCACCGACCATCAGCTCGCTGGAAATGGCGGGCAGCGGGCGCTGTACCCAGGTTCTCACCGAGTTCCATTTATAGGCACTGCCGGCAATGCTGCTCTGCATGTAACGCAGATTAGCCTGGTGACGTAATTGCCACATCCCCATATTTGCGCCGGCGTTGATCATACTCCACAGATAGCTGTAGTTAATGTTACGCAGAATATTACGGGTGTAGCTGGTGTTATGGCGTAAAAATAGCAGCGGCGCCCCGGCATCCCATTCGGCAACCGGGATATAGTCGCGAGGCTGTCGGTTGAGCATAATTTGTGGGATGGAAAATTCCACCGACAGCGTTGACGGCTTAATCCGCCAGCTTCCCTGCCGGGTAATATCCGCTAAAGTTAAACACTGGACATTGGGAAGGGAGGCGGGCTGGATTTTTAGCTGTAACAGTTTGATTAGCTCAGCATCAAGGCACAGCTGCGCGCTTTTGTCGGTCGGATTGACCTTCTGGAATTTAACCGGGACCTGGCTTTTGATTTTAATACCATTGAGTACCAAGTCTAAATTCTGCTGCCCCGGCGCAATGATAACCTCAGTATCGTTGAATTTTTCCAGGCTGATACCTTTAGCAAACCCTGAACCAGCGAGTAAATTGTTGTCAAAACGATACTCTTCCGCAAAGGCCGAATGCGAAAACAGAGAGGCTTTAATCATGCAGGTTATTAATGCAAGACGAAAATAAACTTCCTTATTTTTGAATTGGATATACATGGCTTACCGTTGCTCCATAATCATTAACCAGACCGATCTCTATTCCCTTAGCACTCCGGTCAGTCACCTTTCCGGCATTAAGCGCAATGTCTACTGCAGCAAAAGGCTCAATCATCGGTGGTTTATACTTTGCGTTAACACCGTTGACGCTAACCTTGCTTAATGAGATGTAGTAGGGGGACGTATTAGTAACCCGGATGCTATTTGCTGATATGTTGCTGACCGTCAGATAGTCGAAAATCATTTTCGGGTTGGTTTTTAAACCCGCTGGCCGATAAAACACTTTCATTCTGTTTTTCAACATCAAAACGATTTTGTTGCCTTTATCACCGCCGATGTTTGCCGGAGGGACCTGCAGGAAGTTGAAATAGAAAACAGACTCCCGGTCCTGCGGCAACGGTTTATCTGGCGTAAAGAAAACGCGTAATACTTGCCCCTCTTTTGCCGCTATGCGAAACGTTGGCGGTGTGACAATAAAGGGCGCCTTTCCTGTTTCAGGCGTAGAGGAGGGATCTCCGCTGTCGAACCAGGCCTGAATCACATAAGGAAAATCATCATCATTTCTAAGTTTTAGATCAACGGACTTGGCGTCAGAGGGATAAATTACCCGCGAGCCGGTCATGACCACACTGGCAAATGCTGACTGACAAAAATAGAGGGATAATATAAATAAGAAAATGCTACGCCATTGTAAGCGAGACATATCAGCCACCTGTTGGAAATTATTTTCTGACAACCCGGAAAGAATAAATTAAGACCATCCCTGGTCTTAATTTATCTAAATATCGATTAAGAGATATTGAATCCCTGATTTAACGCCTGATTAGTTGTAGCTAACGGCGTACTGCATGGAGGCCTGCACTGCGCCTGGGGTGGCGGCGCCGGCTTCGCTGACGTACTGCGCGGTGTAGGTTGCCGAAGCATTGGTTGCGCCGATCGGCAGAGTCAGATCGCCTGATGCGGTGAAGGGAGTGGTAAAGTTGATAGGTGCTGCAGCGGTATCCAGAATCTGGATGTCAGCATTCGTTGCCGCAGTCGTCCCGGTTGCTACGTTGCCCAGGTTACCGCCAGCAGTGATGCTGTTACCCGCGAAGCGGCTGGAAATCGTCGTTGCTGCCGCAGGGTTAGCAGTACAACCGCTTACGCTGATATCGAAAGTGGTCGGTTTCGCAACGCTACCCGCAGTAGTAAGCTCAGAGCTATTAACGGCAGCCAGCAGAACGACCGGGCTAACTGTGTTGCCGTTAATTGCCACGGTACAGGTTTGAGAGGTGACTTCTCCGAGGAAAGTCACTGTATTAGGAGCAGCAGATACGTGTGCACTAATCAGGAGAGACATCGCAGTAACAGGGATCAACATCAAACTTTTTTTCATTGCAAAATATCCTTTAGAAAAATAATCAACCTACATGTATTAGGTTGGTGAGTGTAATTTCTTCCTTTAAATTTAATGTTGGAATTAACGCTTCGTTTTATACGTATGCTAAGGGTTAACGCATAAAACAACAGTCGGTTTAAATTGCAACATCAGTGCAACTAAAATAAACGCACAGCGCTTTCTAGTTTGCCGGAGTATCTTGGTGTTGAGGGCCGAAATTGTGTAGTGATTTAATCTGATGAAACATGAAGTGCACATTTGAAAATGTGAAAAAATCTTATCCTGGGCGCTCCGCAGCTGGCTTCACAAATGATAAGGTCATATCGCCCGGCATTCACCGGTTTTCGTTGGCTGTTGAAGTTACGGCAAAGATTAACGATGCAGCAGATGCTTAATAGTTCAGGGGGATGATATGGGAGAGGTCGGGTTTTTATTTTGTGCGGGAGGTGAATTTATTGTGCAGGATAAAAGCTAGTCGTTAGCTGATCGCGTATTAAACGGGCTTTAGCGGGGGGGGGGGGGACTATTTTATCAGTGGCAAAATATATCGCCTGATGGACCGATGTCATTCGTTTATTGGGTCTTGAGCGGATGTTGAGGCTTTATGGAATTTATGTATCGATTACCCGCAGGCCATAAGAAACCGGTGAGTATCCTCACCGGTTATTAACCCGTTACATGACGGTATCGATACGGCTAAAGCGTTTACCATCGGCGCTGACGGTACGTACGTTCACTTTGCCCTGCACCTGTGGCCGCGCATTGTCATCATAACGTTGCCAGCTGTTGCCGCCATCGGTGGAGTACTCAATAACCATCCCTGGGAAACTGGTGTTCGCTTCCAGTTTGCCTTGGGTGATTTTCGCCCCCGGTACCGGAAGACGAAACGCTATGCTGGCTTTTTCCATCTTGGCCAGCTCCCGGTGGCCCAGGATATTCGCGAAGCGAGTCCAGTCTTTGTTCTGCGCTTTCACATCAACATGATGCGTCACGCCCGCTTTATAGGTTTTCCCTTTCTGGTAATCCTGCTCCCATGGCGCCTGATGCCATGCGCGTTCGGCAACGGAGAACAGCCGCGGGAAGAGGCGATACTCCATTTCTTCGTCGGTACGGACGATTTCGCTCCATATCTGAGCCGACAGGCCATACGCTCCCGGCCAGTTTGTATCTGCCCTGCCTTCAAACGGGTTACCGTCACGATCGAGTGACGTTTCCGCATTCTGTGGCAGGTTATCTGGGGTGAATCCGAAGATCTTACGCTCATCGCTAAAGCGCGTTGCCCAGTAGAAGCCTGGCTCCTGAGGATTCACTTCGTAAGGGTGATCCAGATAGACATAATCCGGGTTGGAAATGACCACTTCGTAACCTTTGTTCGCCCAGTCATTAACCGACGCCGCACCGCCCCAGAACAGCGTGTCCCAGAAATTGACCACCGTTTTTTTGGTGGCAAAATCGGCCGCGCCCTGAGCGTGCTTCAGCCCATCCTGCCAGGCCTGCATCTTCTCAATACCATGCTGGTTGACCAGTTGGCTGACCTCCACGGCGAACCAGCTCGGCAGATGTTCAATATCGGCTACTTTGCCGTCTTTCAGCATTGCCTGGCACACCGGCGACCTTGCCCACGGTTTATCCTGTTTGTGCTGGTCAATCTGCCCTTTACCTTCCTGCGGATTGTTTTTATCGGTGTATCCGGCGCCCAGATAAATATTTTTCGCTTCATCGCCACCAAAATGCCAGGTCGTCAGCGGCAGTCCCGCTTCTTGGTGCATTTTCTGGATTTCGCCAATCACCTTATCGACAAAACGAAGAGACGATGGCAGGCACGGATTCAGGTAACCGGTGCGATCGTAGAACTGAACCCCGGTGGTGACAGAAGTATCGTCAGGATCGAGCAGACGGAATTCATTCGCTGCTTTCTCCTGACCTTCTTTCATCAGACGGTCGTAGCGCGCTTCCATCGATATCGTTGCCGCCCGGGCATGCGCGGGCATATCAATTTCCGGGATGACATCAATCTGTCGTGCTTTGGCATACTTAAGTATCTCAATGTAATCCGCACGACTGAACCAACCGCTACCGTGCGTGCTGCTATCCGGGCCTGACCCCAGTTGCGGCAGCAGGCAGGTTTTTTCCGTCAAATCATGGCAGCGCTTTCCTCCGACTTCCGTCAGTTCAGGCAGGCCGGGGATCTCAATACGCCAGCCTTCATCGTCGCTCAGATGAAGATGGAATTTATTCAGCTTCAGCGCAGCCATCTGATCCAGTGCCCGCAAAATAGCCGCTTTACTGTGAAAATTACGCGCAACGTCGATAAATAAACCGCGATACTGGAAACGCGGCGCATCTCTGGCTTCCAGAGCGGCTATCTTCATCGGCCCCTCTGCCGGGAGCAGCGAAAGAATGGACTGAAGGCCGTAGAATACCCCGGTCCGATCGTAACCTGTTACCTGCGCCCCTTTTTCGTCAATCTTAAGGGTATAAGCTCCCGGTACCGCGTCCTGACCCTGGAAAGAGGCCACAGAAATCTCGCTACGTACCGGGTAACCTTGATCGGTTTTCAGCCCCAGCAGGGCGAAGCGCGCAGTAATCGCCTCTGCTGACGGCTGCGGCAGCGCAGAAAGATCCAGCTTAACCCCGTGGCTCAGATCAACATCCCGGCTATGCACGTTAACCACCCGCGGCGTTGGCACAATCTGGCCGCGTAGAGACGCTGCATTCAGCAATTTCACATCGCTGTTTTTCTCAAAGCGGACTTCGGCGGTCATCAGGACATTGTTGTCGGCTGGCGTGCTTTTCCACAAATCACCGCTAATGGGCGTGACAATCTGATTGAGATCTTCCGTATCGGTGCTGGCTATCACTTTGGGCTGCGCATCGGCGGCCGTGACGTACCAGCGCGGGATCACATCGCTCATGAACAGCTGCCAGTATTCATTAATAATCGGGATATCCACCGCTTGCCCCGCCGGGAATGCGGTAAATTTATCAGTCGGCTCCAGTTTGTGCAGGTCGCCGATGATATGCGTAACCTTAAACTGGGCATTATCCACGCTCAGAATCCGGCGAATACTGGAGAAGTAAATCGCCCAGTCTTTACCCGTAATCGCCTCGCCATCATTGGTCAGCCTGATGGTGGCCTTGTTACAGGACGCCCAGTCCGCACCCAGCCTGGCGCAGTCAACGCCCTGCAGCGCCGCGTGGTTATCCACGATGGTATAGTTAAACTTGAGTTGACTGATTTGGTCGACGGTTTGCTGGCTGGCAAGGGCCGTGCCGCTGCTCATTAACCCAGCAATTGCGGTTGCCAACAGGCCTGTTTTTAATGATTTCATGTCATTTTCCTTAATGATTATCGGCGCGGCCTTGCTCGTTCATACTGGAGTCGGCAGACAAACCTTCTGCGTTGGTCTGCGGAAAAACCGCCCAGCCTGGCCCGTCAATGGCCAGCGGCGGGGGACGACGTTTTCCTGTAACGGTAGGCATGTGAACATCCTCTTGACGTTTAAAAATGCGGAACGAAGGCCGCGAAAAAGTAAAAAATGAGACAACAACAAACGGGATAAACCATGTAGAAAGCATGGATACCTTATTTTTCGCGACGCGAATTATCAATCTGTTTTTCTGTTAAAAAGCGAATTCTATGACAAAACGCACATATTATATTGCTGTTTATTATGCTTATGATTTGATGTGATGTTGTTGTAATTAATTGATTTATAATATTTTTTTGGTTTTGGGTTGATTTCTGGCTGCGCGGGTATAATGTCGACGAATAAGATTTTTCCCCACTGTAAGTGAGAATAATTCGCGTCGTGAAAATATACTGTGTCAAACGAGACGGCAGCGGATGTGCAAGATCTGCCGTTCTCACGCCGCTTCGCAACAGACCTTCTTTCGGCCAGGCTAGCATCGGGATAAAATTTATCTTCCAGCCAGGTGTATATCAGTTGTATTTGCAACATATGGGTAACTAAGTATGTTGCAAATGCAGCAGGAACGTCCCTCGATTTTTTATAACATTCAGATTCTAAAGAAATTATCTCACAGTCTGTTTTGGCATAGATTCTGCTAATACCGTTATAACCAACAATTGTCTTTTTATTTTTATAAAGCAGGAAAAGTTATATAGAAAAATGATAATTCGCGGCTAAAGCAACTCGCCTGCACCTGCTGTATGGCGGATATGAGAATGCATCAATAAAAGACGGGAGCGTCCTATGTCCATTTCAGAGCCAGCTAATCGTCCGCTGCAGTTCGCCTATTGGGTACCGAACGTGTCGGGCGGATTAGTGATCAGTAATATTCCGCAGCGCACCAGTTGGGATATCGATTACAACCGTAAACTGGCGCAAATTGCCGAACGCGCCGGTTTTGACTATGCGCTTACGCAGATCCGTTTTACGGCCGGCTATGGGGCCGACAACCAGCATGAGTCGGTCTCTTTTTCCCAGGCGCTGCTGGCATCGACGGAAAAGTTGAAAGTGATCGCCGCTTTGCTTCCCGGCCCCTGGAATCCCACCCTGGCGGCAAAACAAATTGCTACTATCAGTCACCTGTACGGCCCGCGCATCGCGGTTAATATCGTCAGCGGTTGGTTCCGCGGAGAGTTTAAAGCCATCGGCGAACCCTGGCTTGACCACGAAGAGCGCTACCTGCGCTCAGAAGAGTTCATCCGTTGTCTGCAGGGCATCTGGCGGGAAGACAGCTTTACCTTTGCCGGCGATTTCTATCGCTTTCGCGATTATTCCCTCAAGCCCAAGCCGCTGGAGGCGCTGCCGGAAATTTTCCAGGGCGGCAGTTCGCGTGCCGCGCGGGATATGGCCGCACGTGTTTCAGACTGGTATTTCACCAACGGTAACACGCCTGAAGGCATCAAAGCACAGGTGGATGACATCCAGCGTAAGGCGGCACAAAACCAGCATCAGGTGAAGATCGGGGTTAATGGCTTCGTTATTGCGCGTGAAAGCGAAAAAGAGGCGCAGGCGGTGCTGCGGGAAATTATTGATAACGCCAATCCGGAGGCGGTGAAAGGGTTCCAGCATGAAGTGAAAAACGCCGGCAGCGCATCGCCGGAGGGTGAGGGCAACTGGGCCAAATCCACCTTTGACGATTTGGTGCAATACAACGACGGCTTTAAAACTAACCTGATTGGCACGCCACAGCAGATCGCAGAGCGCATCATTGCGCTCAAACATTCTGGCGTCAATTTGCTGCTGCTGGCTTTCCTGCATTTCCAGGAGGAGGTCGAGTTTTTCGGAAGGGAAGTGATCCCTCTGGTACGTGAGCTGGAAAAGCAATCTCAGCCCGCCATTGACCCGGTTATCTGACGATAATTAACTGATTATTATGATGTTATCAGAAACATCGCCTTCCTCATTGACGGCATCTCAGCAGACGTTGGCGGCGCAGGGCGATGCGGAATCGATCAACGCCGGGCATCACGGCCTGTCTGTGGCGCTTTCCGGGGGCCTCTCTTTTGCTGGCGTCGGCGCGTTAACCGATATCTTGCAGCAGGCTGGTCTATCGCAACTGCTGGCGAGTATTGGCCCGAACGGCGCCGGCAAACTTCGCTGCCAGCACTTTCGCGTCAGGCGGGGCTGGCATCTTCCATGCTGGCAAATGCGCTTACCCGCCGCTGGCCCAAAGGTGAAAGATTGATTGCCGAAGCGTTAGGTGTTGCGCCTGAAAAAATCAGGCCTTCGCGCTACTGCTGATATCCCTCCGGCGCAGCAGGATACGGAAGCTGCGCCGCATTTTGTTTATCCGATCCGCGATAATCCTTTGAGCCACAAAAACAGTTTTCTATTATCGGCCTTCTTTGTTACGCACTAAGCTCCTGCCTGGACGAAATGCTTCATGATCTGAAAGAAGCGCCTGCTGTATCTGGATGGTTGCCGTTTTACCGGCAATGCCGCCTTTGAAAACAGCCGGCTCAGTCCTCTGATGGATTAAGGCTGTCTGCATGCTTTATTACGCAAAGGAAATCACCATGAATCTGATGAATAATTGCGCACCTCCCGCCATGAATGTTATATTAAAATATAATATTTGGAGGTGCCCTATGTATACAACTCGTCTGAAAAAGGTCGGTGGATCCATCATGCTGGCGGTTCCTCCCGCCGTGCTGAAAACGCTGGAGCTGTCGACGGACAGCGAAGTGGGTATGACCATTGATAATGGCTGCCTGATTATTGAACCCCAGAAACGGCCCCGTTATTCGCTTGAGGAACTGCTGGCGCAGTGCGATCCGCACGCCGAAATGAGCGAAGAGGATCGGGAATGGATTGATGCGCCTGCGGTGGGCAAGGAGATCCTGTAAATGGACCGAGGGGAAATCTGGCTGGTTTCACTGGACCCGATTGCCGGTCACGAGCAATGCGGTAAACGTCCGGTGCTCATCGTTTCACTGGCATCGTTTAACAAGCTGACCCGGCTTCCGGTAGTGGTTCCCGTCACCAGCGGCGGAAACTTTGCTCGCACGGCAGGCTTCACCGTTTCACTGGAAGGGGCAGGGACAAAAACGATTGGCGTTATTCGCTGCGACCAGCCCAGAACCATTGATATGGCTGCCCGGAACGGCAAGCGGCTGGAACGTATACCTGACGCTGTTGTAAATGAAGTGCTTGCCAGGCTGGATGCTATTTTGAGTTAACGCCAGGATGCTGAAAAGCAAAAAGCCCGCTTAAGTTTCCTTAAGCGGGCTTCTTAAATTTGGCTCCTCTGACTGGGATCGCCTTTGCCAGTAACTGGCTAATATTTAGGCTAAAGGAGAGTTTTCTTCCTGTCAAGACCACCAGAATGACCACCATCTGGTAGAATGCATTAGCACTTGAGCACTTATACTTTAATGACATCATTCTCAGGCAATACGTTGCTTTTGGCATACCAGCCTTTGTCATTTTTTCAGAGTACTCACCATGATCATAACCTATGCTACCAGAATGCCGGAGTTTCTCAGCGTTAATAATCCTTTCTTACTATGTAAATTGTCGTTCTACCCCCTATTTATCCTCGAAGCGCATCGCCAGCCACTGTACCTGCTGCTGCATCACTAGTACCTGATCACCGTGCTCGCACCACTGAATATCGCCCTGGCTAAGGCAGCGCCTGAGCCGCTCCAGTGAGGCCACCTGAAAGCAGAGCGCCACCATTTTCGCTGGTGTCTGCGCAGCAACAGGCGGCAGCGCAAACTCCAGGCTGGCTTGTTGATGCGTGATAATACGCAGGCAGCACGTTCCTGAATCAAGCACATAGCCGCCGCTATCTTCCGCACGGGCCTCTGTACTGAATAACTGACGATACAGCGCCAGCGTCTCTTCAGGTTGAGGCGAGGCAATAACGAACGCGGACAGCGCCTGTACGCCATTAGGATGTACTTGCCAGGCGGGCTGCCAGACAGCTTGCGGCGTCTGATGTTCGCAGAAAAAACTGAAGCCGTATGCCAGGGCGCTGGCGCGGATCCGCGAGATACAGAACCGGGCCTCAGTCTGACTGCCGTCCGGCAGTATCACCGGGCGGAAGAAGCGGGTCGGTGGTTCGCCATCGAGTTGGTATTGCTGTAGATGGCGCCATACCGCATGTGCATCACGGGTTTTCCAGACCAGTCCGGCAAGGCCTGGCGCAACGTTCCATAAACCTCGCGAGTCTGTCTGCCTGGCAGGTTCATAACCTAAAAGTTCCAGATAGTTATCGGCAAAGATGGCCAGATGGTTGCTGGAGCCCATCGAATGGTGCCCCCGCGTACTGAGCTGAAATCCCATCCGCTGGAACAGGGATTGGGCCTGATCCAGCTCTTCATCAACATTAATCACCGCGTGATCGATAACCGGGGTAATCGGCATGGTGTATTCCTTCTGCTCTTTTTATTGATCCTGTCAGGCGGCACGACCGCCAAAATAGAGCTCGCGCATACGGGGGTCATCCAGCAGATCCCGCGCACTGCCCTCCATCGCCACTTTCCCCTGCGCCAGTACGTAAGCCCGGTCTGAAATGTGCAGTGCCTCCATGGCATTCTGCTCGACCATCAAAATGGTCACTTTTTCCTGGCGGCGAATGGTTTGTATGGCGCTAAACACTTCCGTCAGCATTTTCGGTGACAGCCCGGCCGAGGGTTCATCAAGCAGCAGAACGGCAGGTTCGGGCATCAGTGCGCGGGCGAGCGCTAGGATTTGTCGCTCGCCACCGGAAAGCGCGGACGCGGGCGATTGCCACTTTTTATGTAATACCGGGTAATGTTCCGCCAGTTGCGCCATCCGCTGTTTACGCTGGCCGGGCGGTAAAAACTGCCCCCCGGTTTGCAGGTTTTCTGCCACGGTCAGATTGTTGAAGACGTTGTCCAGTTGCGGGACAAAACCGAGTGCGCATTCACGGATTTTCCGGTGCACCGGAATTTTTGCCGTTTCCCGGCCATCGATTTCAACCCGCCCTTCGCGCGGCGAGACAAAACCGGCAATCGATTTCAGCAAGGTGGATTTGCCGCAGCCATTTGGCCCCAGCAGAGTCACGATTTCCGCCTGTTCAACGTGCAATGAAATACCATGCAGAATATCAATCCCCGGGGTATAACCGGCGACTACGTTTTCGAGGGTAATCATTCTGCCTCCTGCAATGTTGCGGTGCTGTGTCCGAGGTAGGCTTCCAGCACTTGCTGGTTCTGCGCCAGTTCGTCCGGGCGGCAACTGGCGACAATCTGCCCGCGATCCAGCACAATGCAGCGCTGGCACAAAGTGTTGATAAAATGCATGTCGTGCTCGATGACCAAAAGTGAAATGCCCTGGCGGCTCAGGCTGACCAGCGTTTCCACCAGTTCCTGGCGTAATTTCGGGTGCACGCCGGCCATGGGCTCATCCAGCATCAGGAGCGTCGGTTTACCCATCAGCGCACAGGCAATGCCCAGTAATTTTTTCTGTCCGCCGGAAAGCGCCGCAGCAGGCAGGTCTTTCACTTTGGTTAATAACAAGATATCCAGTAATTCGCGGGCGCGGGCTCTGTCTTCCTGTTCGGCTTTGCGCCCGGAAGCCAGCCCCAGCAGACCGTTGAATAACCCGTGCTGGCGAGTGCCCGCCGTCATCACGACTTCCATAACGCTCATCTTTTCCGGCATGACCGGTAGCTGGAAGGTGCGCGCAATGCCCGCCTGGATGATCCGGTGGCTGGGCTGACAAGAAATGGAGCGGCCATCAAATGTGATGCTGCCGCCATCCGGCCGGGTAAACCCGGAAATGGTGTTAAGCAGTGTGCTTTTACCGGAACCATTCGGCCCCAGCAGGCCAAGAATTTCGCCCTTCTCCAGCGTAAATGATACGGATGTCAGTACCTGGTTGCCGCCAAAGGCTTTGCTGACATCAGCCACTTCAAGCAAACGGCTCATGATAAAGTCCTTAATTTTTCCGGTAACAGGCCGCCTGGGCGGGTGAGCAGACAGAGTAATAAAGCCAGCCCCACCAACCCCAGGCGCAGAGCGCCGGTCAGGTCTGAGCTGATGTGGAAATAGTCTTTTGCAAAGGGGATAAAGTTATACAGCCCTTCTACCAGCAATACGCCCAGCAGCACGCCGCGCACATTGCCAATACCGCCGATCATCACCATGCTCCAGATAAGAAAGGTTTCCGAAGAGAGCAAATAATCCGGGCTGACATAGTCGGTGTACCAGGCCAGTAGCATGCCAGCCAGACAGCACATCACCGCGCTGCTCATTAACGCCCGGCATTTCAGCCACGGCAGCGCATAGCCCATACAAATCGCTAATTGAGGTTGCTCGCGCATCAGGCGCAGCGCCCGGCCAAACCGGCTGGCGCCGATCCGCAGGCTGGCGAGCGTGGCGATGATGACGCTGAGCAGGATAATGACCGCGAAGATACGTGTATCGGTGATGGTATCGCCGGTTGACCAGGGCGCGGACAGCCCGCCAATCCCCTGCGCGCCACCTGTCAAATGGTCTTCATTGACGACCGCAATGCGGATGATTTCAGCCAGCGCCAGCGTGGCAATGCCCCAGTAATCCGCCGTGAGCTGACGGCCCAGCAGCGTCATCAGCGCGCTGATAACAATGGCACACAGTAACCCGGCCGGGATCACCAGCCACAGCGGCAAGCCAAAATTGCTTCCCAGACCAATGGCATAAGCGCCGGTTCCGACAAACACGATATGACCGAAATTCAGCAAACCGGCGTAACCTGCCTGTAAATTCAGGGCAAGCGCGACGATGGCATAGATCCCGGCAAGGCAAAGGATATGCAGTAAAAACTCAGACACGGCGGACCTCCCGGTTAAACAGGCCATAAGGGCGCAACAACAGCGCCAGCAGCAGAATCACAAACGATGAGGCGTTCACCCAGGTCACCGGGATAAACAATAAGTCGCCGCCGAACAGCCAGCTCCAGTCGATGTTGGTCACGAGGGTTTCGGTTACAGCGATAAGGAGCGCGCCAAAAATGGCGCCCATTGGATTTCCCAACCCGCCGAGAATGGCGGCGGCGAGTACCGGCAACATCAGATCATTGCCCTGGTTAACCCATGCGCTGGCGTTCATTGCCAGCATGCTGCCTCCCACGGCGGCCAGCATTCCGGCCACCAGGTTGACGGTGTGGATAATGGCACTGGCATTTAACCCGGAGGCTGCCGCCAGATCCCGGTTACTCGCCAGCGCACGGATAGCGCGGCCTTGCGGCGTGCGAAACAGCAGCAGGCTGAACATCACCACCAGCGAAATCGTGACGCCAAGGCTCCAGAGTTCGTCGGAAGAGATGCGGGTGTCGCCAACCTGCAAGAGCGCCCCCACTGGCAGGGAATAATTCACCGGGGCCGATCCCTCAACCCCGAGAACCAGTGCAATCAGCACCATCGATACCGCCAGCGAGCCAATCATGGCGTTAGCGGTGCCGCTTTTCAGCAGCGGCTGGTACACCCAGTGATGCAACATCATGGACAACATGCCGCAGACTATTGCCGAAAACAAGATTGCCAGTGACAGCGGCATGCCAAGGCGCAGCCCGGCGGCGGTAATAAATGAACCGACCATGGCATATTGCATATGGGCGATATTGGCGAACCGTACCAGCCCGTAAACCAGGCTTAATCCCAGCGCGACCAGCGATAAATCCGCGGTGCGAATCAATGTATCAATCAAAAACTGCAGCATGGTTTTTCCCCGATGATGTAGCGTGAACTGGCAAAATAAAGCGGCTCGTTACCGGGGAACCGGTACGCCATTAAACGCTTTCACTTTCAGGTACGGCTGGGACTGACGCTGGTTATCGGCGTCGAGATTTAATGTGCCGGTAATACCCGTAAAGCCAGGCGCAACGGTTTTCATTGCCGTGATCATGGCTGCCGGATCGGCACTGTGCGCTTTATTAATCGCTGCCGCCGCCAGCATCACGCTATCCCAGGCATAGCTGCCGTACACGGAGCGAGGTTTCTCATGGAATTTTTGCTGGTACAGCTCAGCATAATTTGCGCCATTGCCGCTCGCCGCTTTCTGGTCAATACCCGCGACTTCCATACCAACCTGTCCGTTGGTGTACTGCGCCGGGGAACCTTCAATGGCCATGGTTAAATACATGCCATACCAGGGCGTTTTATTCAGACCCAGCTCCCAGGCCTCGCGGTTCAGCACAATGGCATCCTGGCCGTAACTGGTATAGACATAGGCTTGCGGATGGGCGCGGGAGATTTGCTCCAGCTCGCGGCGATAAGAAGGCTGACCGCTGGTATAGAGCACTTTGGCGACCACTTTGCCGCCCTCTTTTTCAAACGCTTTGGTGAATTGCTCCGCCATCCCCTGACCGTAAGCGCCATCCGGGGCGATAAAGGCCACTTTGCTGTAACCGAGCTGGCGCACATCTTGTGCCGAGAAGCTCGCGGAAAGGGAATCCAGGCCAATAACGCTCCAGGAGGTAGCGCCGATTTTGCGGATATCGGTGCTGGTGCCGGAAATATTGATGTGCAACAGGTTATTCTTCACCAGATATTGCCCAATCGGGATGGTGACGCTGGAGGAAAAACTGCCCATTACTAAAGGGACATGGTTAACCTGGGTTAACTTACGTACGGCATTCAGGCCTGTTACCGGGCTTTCGGCGGAATCTTCCACGATCACATGTAATGGCTGACCATTAACGCCGCCCTGGGCATTGACCTGTTCAACCGCCAGTTCCATACCACGACGCTGATCTTCACCAATGCTGGCGCTGGTGCCGGTTAAGGGCAAAATCGCGCCAATGTTCACATCGGCCTGCGCCGTGTGCGCCAGACCTAACAACGTCATACCTGCCAGTGTTGACAGCGTTATGCCCTGCCCAAAACGATTTTTCATGTTGGTTCTCCGGTTTGCTGTTGCCGGCTTCTGAGGCCGGTGTTTTGTCGCCTGCGCAAACGTGCACAAGCCTGTCTGGTAATGCCAATAAGCGCGCACTAAAGTGAATATATAAGTGCATACACTTGTGCATTAAGCAAAGACGATGCCAGGGAGCCTGGATGTTCCCGACATCAGGTGCTTATTTCAGGCGAGACAAATGCAAATTCCCGAATAAATACAAGGGAATCGAAAATAATGAAAATCGCATCATGAAACTTTCATTTTCGTTTTTTACTGTGGTTGATAAAAACATGTGCGTGCAAAAGTGAATACACTTTGAGTCATTTTGGTGCAACGCTGCCGTAAAATGGTGCGGAAAGAACCAACGACAACAAGTAATATAAAACAACTTATAAATCAGTAACATTAAAATGAAACGAAAGTGTATTCACTTTTGTGTTGAGTTGTTTTTTTCGCTGTGCTATCTATAAAAATATTACGTGAAATAACCTGTACAGCATTTTTATTTTCGTGCTGAGTGTGCGGTAAATTAAGGGGATAATGTGGTTGCTATTAAAAAGAAATCCCGTAGCGCTGACAGTGTGGAAAAGGTCTACGAGAAAGTGAAAGGCCTGGCGATTGATTACCACTTTCGTCCCGGCGAACGGGTGAATGAAGTTGAGCTTGCGGCACAGCTGGGGGTCTCGCGTACCCCGGTGCGGGAAGCGCTGAACCGTCTGGCGAAAGACGGCTTTATGAACTTTGTCCCCAACCGGGGTTTTTACTCCCGCGACCTGACGCCGGAAGGTGTCCGCGAACTGTATGAAGTGCGAATGGTGATAGAGCAATCGACCTTTCGTTTCGCCTGCCTGCGGGCAACCGATGAAGAGATCGCGGCGACCACGGCTATCTGGGAGGAAGTGAGCCAGCATCGCCCGGCGCAAACCGAACAGGACTGGGCGAAGATCGCGGAAATCGATGAGCGTTTCCACATGGAAATAGCCCGTATTTCCCATAACAGCCGGCTCTATGAAATGCTCGACAGCCTGAATTCGCTAAGCCGTTTTTTCCGGCGCATCGATCTCGAAACCCCCGTACGCCGGAACAATGCCTATGACGAGCATGTCGAAATTATCGCGGCTTTACGTCAGCGGGATATAGAAAAAGGCGTGGTACTGATTGAGCAACATATTTCATTGAGTGCCGAGCACGCGGTTGAAGTGACAAAAGAAGGGCTTGCGAGGATCTATTTTGGCAAGCCCTGAGACGCTCTTTCCGTCAGGGTCACAACGATAATTTAATCAGCTACCAGAGGGCATTACGCGTTCCGGTAATCCATTCACAGCGTTATGCTGCGGCATTGCGCCGGGAAAATGTAGAGGAAATATGCGCTCCATTCCCGAAGAGATTATTCAACAGGCGATTATCTGGCGACGTGAGATCCACGCGCGCCCGGAGATTGGCTTACAAGAGTTTCATACGTCCGCGAAAATCAGCAGCCTGCTGCGCGAATATGATCTTGAAGTGCATACCGGCATCGCAGGCACTGGCGTGATTGGTGTTCTTCGCAATGGCGAGGGACCGGCAATAGCCCTTCGCGCTGATATTGATGCCTTACCCATCCAGGAAAACAATGTTGTTGACTGGTGCTCAACCTCGCCTGGCACGATGCACGCCTGTGGACATGACGGACATACTGCCATTCTACTGGGTGCGGCGCGCTATCTCAGCCAGACCAGGGCATTCAACGGTACGGTGTACTTTATTTTTCAGCCTGCGGAAGAGAATGCCGGCGGCGGGCGTTTGATGGTGGAAGAAGGGATCTTTACGCGCTTTCCCGTTTCTGCGGTTTATGCGCTGCACAACTGGCCGGGGCTTCCGGTGGGAGAAGTGGCCGTGAGCGCAGGCCCGATGATGGCTTCGCAGGACAATTTTTTTATCACGCTGACTGGCGTGGGATGCCATGCAGCGATGCCGGAAAAAGGTGCCGATCCGGTGCTGGCCGGTGCGCACCTGATTACCGCATTGCAAACGATCACCACACGCCGCCTCTCACCGCTGGACAGCGCCGTGATCAGCGTGACGCAACTGCAGGCCGGAGAAGCAATAAATGTCGTTCCGCAGACAATGCACTTGTCCGGCACGCTGCGTTGCCTGAGCCAGGCCGCCAGAGCGCGCTGCCAGACCCTGATGGCGGAGTATGTTGAACAACTCACCGGGCCGTTTGGCGTCAGTGGCAGCATTCGCTGGGAATATGGTTACCCGGTAACTGTCAACCATGCGCAACAGGCAAAAATTCTGGCGGATGCCGCACGCCACGTCCCCGGGATCACGCAGGTTCACACGCAGTTATCGCCATCAATGGCAGCAGAAGATTTCGCCTATTTTCTGGAAGCCTGTCCGGGCGCGTATCTGTGGCTGGGGGCCGATGGCCCAACGCCGGGCGCAACATTACATAACCCGCATTACGATTTTAATGACCAACTTATCGCGCCAGGCATCGGTCTTTGGGTATCACTGGTGGAGAGGTCATTGGGCACTGTTTCTGTTACTTCCGAGGATTCACTATGAGCCATATCCACTTTATTGGAGCCGGTCAAATGACCGAAGCAATTCTGCGCGCCGCCTTAAAACACGGCGCATTAAACCCGGACGAGGTCAGCTTATCGGATATTGATCCAGCGCGAATCGAAACGCTGAAAGCGCGCTATCAGTTGAGCAATACACAAGATTTGCCCGAGACGCTGGCCGCAGCGGATCACATCGTGATCGGGGTTCGTCCGCAGGATGATATTGCTGGTGTCGCACAACTGATTAAGCAGCACGCAGCGCCACAGACGTCGGTCATTTCTATTATTGCGGGCGTAACGCTGGCCCAGCTGTCTTTGATGCTGGGCGAGTCGCGCCCGATTACGCGGATCATCCCGAATACGCTGACGGATACCGGGCTGGGCTACAGCGGCGTGGCGTTTAATGCTTATGTCAACAGCGCCTCCGTCATGCCGTTCCTCGAAAGTTTCGGCAAGGTGATGGTGCTGGAAGAACGGCTGATTGACGTCTTCACCGGTTTTGCTGTCGCTGGCGTCAATTATGTCTATTACTTTGTCGAAGCGCTGGCTGACGCCGGTGTTCTTGCCGGGTTAACCCGCACGCAGTCCACGCAGGTGGTGTGGGAAAACCTGGTCGGCGCGGTTGAAATGCTTAAGTTATCCGGACGCCATCCGCGCCAGTTGATGGATATTAATAACTCTCCGGCGGGTGTCGGCATTAATGGCTTATACGAGTTGAATAAAAGTGATTTCGCCGCTGGCCTGCAAAGCAGTGTTCTGGCTGCGGTACGTCGTACAACGGAGCTTTCCGGTCAAAAATAACGCTACTTTTTAATAAGGTTGGTCTATGCCAGCAATTTCAACGCCCCAGGCGCCTGCCGCTATTGGGCCTTATGTTCAGGGGGTAGATTTAGGCGCCCTGGTGTTCACTTCCGGTCAGATCCCGTTAAACCCTGTGACGGGCGAGATGGCGACGGACATTGCGCAGCAAACCCGGCAGTCGCTGGAAAATGTGCAGGCCATTATCGAGGCCAGTGGTCTGCAGGTGGCGGATATTGTTAAAACCACCATTTTTGTCAAAGACTTCAATCATTTTTCGCAGGTGAACGCGGTGTATGAAGCCTTTTTCCGCGAACATCACGCCGCTTTCCCGGCACGTTCCTGCGTGGAAGTGGCACGCCTGCCAAAAGATGCCGGTGTGGAAATTGAGGCCATGGCAGCACGCAGCTAATAACCTCAGCGAAATTTCGGATGGGCGGGCTACTTGGCATATATTTGTTATCTTTACGACAAGGACTGCTCGCCTTTTTCCGGTTTGCGGTGGTTGAGATTACAAAATCTATTGCTCAATCGCATATGCAGTATTGAAGGTATCGCCCTGAGATGTTCGCCCTCTCATATCGCCCCGTGAATTCGTCCTCCGGTATTGGTCGACTGAATTGGGTGAACTGTAAGTGTTTCCGGCTCAGTATGCAGGGGGTTTATTAAAATAATGGCCGGGGTTTTATTATCATCTGACTCTGCCAAATCTGGACAGGATTTTATTCACCGCCTCAGGGTCAGCGCTGGCGCATTCCCCCAGGAAAGCTTTTCTGGCATTGAGCGTATGATTGGGTAAAAGTCCGTGTTTATTCTTTTTAATGATATTAAAGAAAGCTAGTTCAGCAGAATGGCATTCGCTTCCTCCACTGTTTCCGGTTGCTTTCCCGTACATACAAAGCACCACTTCGCACGGGTCAGCAGCGAAAGAATAAACAGGCATTCCGGCAGCAATGCACAGCACTGCCGCCACAATAGCGGAATATTTCATGGTTAATACCTTACAGTAAGGTGAATTTCAGAGGGTGGGAGTATTTAATGTGAGAAATAAATTCGGGTGTCGCTGCATGTCAGGCAACCAGAGACCGGCTGATATGCAATAACGCCTTTTGCGCCATACCGGCGCAGCCAGTTTTTTGCCGTAAAGAATTCTGCGCCTGATGGTGCAGCAACAACAATACTCGCAGAGTGGGCGACTGCGTAAAATACGGCGGGCGTCCAGCGTGTCTCATTAAAATTCCGTGCGTGAATGGATAATAACCATGTATCTTTAACCACCGGAGAAGGAATAATAACCGGATTGTCACGCCACTGCGGTAAACCGGTATTGACTGACTGACCCGGTTTATCCCATTCAACAGGAACCGGTAGCGGGGGTGAAGAACAGCCCGAAAGTACCAGCGAAAAGAGCAGCATATTGATAACCTTCATCATGCTTTCATCTCCTCAAAAAAGGTGCTGCGGTGCAGTGGCCGGAAATAAATATCATTCATCCGGCGTACATTACCGTCCAGGTCGATACTCACGATAACGTCCAGACTGTCCAGTACCTTGCGTAACATAAAGGTGTAAGGGAGTCGGGCGCATTGCGGATTTTCATAGCAGCGGGTAATAAACCCGTCCACCGCTTCCCTTGCCGAACCGGCATGAACAGAAGTCATGCTGCCTTCATGGCCGGAGCCGGTGATTTTAAGAAAATCCCAGGCTTCACCACCGCGCACTTCGGTTAATAATATGCGATCGGGATTCATGCGGTAATTCCAGCGCAGGAGAATGGCGGACGTCACAATTGCCCCTTTTTCATATGCCGATTCCGACGGATAAAAAAGGTGAACGTAGTTTTTATGAATAAAGAAGGTAATTTCCGGGTTGTCTTCAATGGTAGTGATACGCAGGCTGCGGGGAATATAACTCATCAGCATCTTCATATAGGTGGTTTTCCCGGTACTGGTTTCCCCGGCCACAGCGATGGTTTTACCGTACTCCACGCACTTCTCCATAAAGCGCGGAATATCTTTTGCGTGATATAAGGTCACTAATTCCTCATCGTGCGTCAGCGTTTTTTCCGTGCCTGCCACCCGGTTATAAAACCCGGCGTCGATATAGTCCTGATGCGGGATCTGGACCTGTGAAGGTTTACGCAGCGTGATGGACACAGTGTCACGCTCGCAGGCCGGGGGGACGATGATCTGACAGCGTTCGCCGGATTCCAGTGTGGCCGACAGCCCCGGCTTGATATCTTCGATATTGTCGCCGTGATGCTTTGCCAGGCATCTTGCGAAGTTGGAACAGCCCTCATAATCCAGCGGAACGGCGTGCTGTTCCCAGACACCGTTAATTTTGGTGAAAAGTTCACCCGGGCGATTAACGGCGATCTCTGTCAGGCCGGGAAGCACCAGAAAATCACCAAAAAATCGCTGTTTATAGCGGTCCAGGGAGATATTTTTAGTGGTCATTTTTCATCCTCAGCGTATAGATGCCGGAGAAATCAATATCCTGTCCGGTGATCAGATTGATGATCTCCCCCTGATTTTTATCGAGGGTAGGCGGGATATTGATGCTGTTTTCCAGAGTGGTCCGCGCCATATCCGCCATCGCCTGACGGCTGTTCTCGGTATAGTCCGTGTTACGATCTTTCTGACCGGCGCTGTTGGATGTCCATGCGCCAATATCGGGGAGCATTGACCCTGACCCGAAATCCTGCGCCATTCAGAAACAGAATGCCGGCATGATCTAC